>CAZJHF010000184.1:6440-7999 GCA_964545505.1 uncultured Desulfobacterales bacterium
TTAAAAAAATCGATGTCCGGCCATTGTTCCATACTGTGGCCCAGGCGCCACTCGCTGGCTGCCAGAAACGACAGGTGCCCTTCGGCATCGACGGCCAGACTGGTGCTGTTGCTTTTCTCAAAATCAGCCATTTTTTTGCGATCTTCACACGCGACCCAGCGGGCGGCGGCGACTTCCACGGGCTCGTATACGGCGTCAACGCCATATTCGGATTTGAGCCGCGCCATGGTCACATCAAACTGCAGCACACCAACAGCGCCCAGAATAAAGTCGCTGCCGGTAATGGGCCTAAAGACCTGAACAGCGCCTTCTTCGGCCAGTTGCTTCAATCCTTTGCGGAGGTGCTTGACCTTTAACGGGTTTTGCAGTCGAATCCGTCTAAAATGCTCGGGCGCAAAATTTGGAATGCCACTGAACTTCAAAACTTCTTTTTCGCTGAATGTATCACCGATCTTTATGGTGCCGTGGTTGTGAATGCCGATAATGTCCCCGGGAAAGGCTTCTTCCACATTTTCCCGTTCCCGGGCCATAAAAATGGTGGCGTTGGACAGAGCGACCTCTTTTCCGGTACGGTGGTGGATCACTTTCATACCTCTGTGAAATTTGCCGGAGCATATCCGTACAAACGCGATGCGGTCCCGGTGGGCCGGATTCATGTTGGCCTGGATTTTAAAAGTAAAACCTGAGAATGATTTTTCATATGGCGAAACCTCACGCGAAAGGGCAGGGCGCGATCCCGGTTGGGGCGCCATCTCTACAAAAGCATCCAGCATTTCTTTGACACCGAAATTGTTAATCGCACTTCCAAAAAAAACCGGCGTCTGATTACCTTTTAAGTAGTGGTCGATCACAAACGGATCAACAGCGCCCTCGATCAATTCGATATCGGCCCGCAGTTCATCGGCCTGGCGACCCAAATATTGATCCAGAGTACTATCGGATAGATCTTCAATCATGACCCCTTCCTGACCTAACGTATCATCGCCGGGCCTGAACAGATGCAATTGCTTGCGAAACAGATTGTAAACCCCTTTGAAACGCTTACCCATGCCGATCGGCCAGGAAAGTGGCGTACACTCGATCTGCAGCTTGTTCTCGATATCATCCAGAATGTCGAACGGCGCCAGGCCCTCGCGGTCCATTTTGTTGATGAACGTCATGATCGGGGTATTCCGCATCCGGCAGACCTCCATCAGTTTTTCGGTTTGAGGTTCGACCCCTTTGGCATTGTCGATCACCATCAGGCTGCTGTCGACGGCGGTTAATACCCGGTAGGTATCCTCGGAAAAGTCCTGGTGGCCTGGTGTGTCGAGGAGATTAATTTCAAAATCCCTGTAATTAAATTTCATTACAGAGGTGGTGACCGAAATACCGCGTTCTTTTTCGATGGTCATCCAGTCACTGGTAGCGTGCCGGGCGGCTTTGCGGGCTTTGACGGCACCGGCCTGCTGAATGGCCCCGCCGAAAAGCAGCAACTTTTCGGTCAGCGTGGTTTTGCCGGCATCCGGATGGCTGATGATGCCAAAAGTCCTGCGGCGATCGATTTCTTTTTGATGGTA
>CAZJHF010000185.1:0-7966 GCA_964545505.1 uncultured Desulfobacterales bacterium
CGCTGGAGGATCAAACCGATTTGGATGAGGCGGTAAACTACATTCTGCAACACGATTAAACTCTAGTGATAGAGGTTGAGCCCGTTACCCGTTAGCCCGTTTGCCGGTAAAAGAATAAAATCAGACATCTTCCTTTCTTAACGGGCGCAATGGGCTAAACCGGCAACCGGTAAACCTGATAAATTGATCTACCATTTTTGAGACAGCTTTTATTTAAGTTATCTTTTGTCCCACCAATTTGAAATTTGAGTTGCGCTTATTCACAAAATACTTTGTCGTTTATATTGACGATCTCTGCTAAAATAAATTGAACTACCCCCTTGATTGACAAGAAGATATGGTTACGCTATTTCTGGGTTGATTATCCGGGTTCCTTCATCCGTATTCAAACTGCATAACCCATAAATGGAGGGCATCCCTATGAAATGCCCGCAGTGTCAGTTTGAGAATCGTGTAGGGGCGAAGTTTTGTAAAGAATGCGGAGCCCAATTAGACCTCGCCTGTTCCCAATGCAGCAATATCCTTCCTCCGGACAGCAGATTCTGTGACGAATGCGGTTTTCAGCTGATACCACCTGCCAGATGCGCCCTTAAAGAACTCTCATTTGATGAAAAGCTGACTAAAATTCAAAAGTACTTACCCAAGGGTCTGACTGAAAAGATTCTCTCCCAAAAAGATCGCATTGAAGGAGAGCGCAAACAGGTAACGGTGATGTTTTGCGACATGGCGGGTTTTACGCCATTGTCCGAACAACTTGGACCTGAAGAAGCCTATTCCATTATGGACAAAGTTTATGAAATCCTTATTCACAAAGTCCACGACTTTGAGGGCACTGTCAACGAAATGACCGGAGATGGCATTCTTGCGCTTTTTGGCGCTCCAATTGCGATAGAAGATGCGCCCCAGCGTGCGATCAGATCAAGCCTGGCGATTCACAGGGAAATGCTCAGATTTAGTAACCGCTTAAAACAAGATAGAAAAGATATTCCTTTTCTCAAAATGCGAATCGGCATTCATACCGGTCTTGTGGTTGTCGGCACCTTGGGGAATGATTTACGCGTAGAGTTTAAAGCCGTAGGGGATACCGTCAATTTGGCTTCCAGGATCGAGGGGTTGGCGCAGGCTGGAACGACCTGGGTATCAGATGAGACATTCAAACGAACGGAAGGCTTCTTTCGGTTTGAGTCATTAGGGCAATCAAAAATCAAAGGTAGACAGGAATCGGTAAAAGTCTATCAGGTCATCGCCTCCAGCACGCGCAGAACCCTTTTTGACGTCAGCGCGGCCGTGGGACTGACACCCTTTGTGGGGCGCGTGCGCGAATTGGAAATTTTAATCGACAGCTTTACACGCGCAAAGATGGGTCGGGGCCAAGCCGTATCCATTGTTGCGGAAGCCGGTGTTGGCAAATCAAGGCTGCTGTATGAGTTTAGAAAGACTGTCAGTAGCGAAGACGCGACTTTCCTGGGAGGTAGATGTCTTTCGTACAGCAAAGGTGTTGCTTATCATTTGCATGCCGACATCCTAAAAGCCAACTTTGATATCCAGGAAACAGACCGAGATTTGGAAATCAAACAAAAAGTGCAAAGTGGGTTGAAATTATTGGGATTGGATGAAGCTTCTAATTTGCCTTATCTATCAGAGCTGTTGGGCGTAAGCGAAAGCGGCGTCGACCATATACAAATGAGCCTGGAGTCGAAAAAGGATCGCATCATTGAAACGTTGAAACGGTTTGCCCTTAAGGGCTGTGAAGACCGACCCCTGATACTGGCCTATGAGGATTTGCACTGGATGGATCAGAATTCAGAGGATGTCTTGAAGTCTGTTTTAAATAGCATCCCGGGCACAAAGATTTTATTGATATTTACCTACCGACCGGAATTTGTGCACACCTGGGGCAGTAAGTCCTTTCACAGCCAGGTAAATCTAAACCGATTCTCCAACACTGAGAGCCTTAAGATGGTTTCTTGCCTTTTGGGCGCAGCGAACATTGACAGTGATCTTGAGGATCTAGTTTTAGAAAAGACAGAAGGTGTTCCTTTTTTCATAGAAGAATTTATCAAATCCCTTAAAGACCTAAAAGTCATTCAAAAAAAAGATAACCTATATGGATTTGCCAAGGGACTGAAGGCCGTAACCATTCCGTCCACCATCCAGGATGTGATCATGGCGAGAGTGGACTCACTTCCGGTGGGTGCCAAAGAAGTGCTTCAGAACGGCTCGTTAATTGAAAGGGAATTTAGCTACGCGCTTATTAAACAGGTAACCGGTTTACCGGAACCCGAATTGCTGACGCATCTATCCGTTTTAAAGGATGCTGAACTGTTATATGAACGCGGCATTTATCCGCAGTCCACCTATATCTTCAAACATGCTCTGACACAGGAGGTGGTAGGGGAATCCATCTTGACCGAGCGCAAAAAGAAGCTACATGACGTGATCGGAAATGCGATTGAAAAACTGCACACGGATAATATTGGCGAGTACTATGAGGTTTTGGCCGAGCATTTTTTTGAAAGTGAAAACTTTGAGAAAGCGGCTGAACATTCTAAATTTGCCGGTAAGAAGGCCCAGAAAGCAGCTTCATTTAAAGATGCGATTGAATACGCCCACAAAACAATCTTTTGTCTTGAAAAACGACCACAATTCGGTGAGACCCAGAAGAAATTAATTGATGCTCGCACGCGCCTGGCCGGCTACTACCTGAGCTTGGATCACTATGTTGACGCTAAAGAGGCGGTTGCGCCCATTGCTGATTTAGCGCTGGAGTTGAATTACCAAAAGCGGCTCCCGATTATTTACACGGTTTTGGGTACCTTTAGCCAATGGGTGGAGGAAGATTATCCCAAAGCCTTTCGATATCTAGAACAGGCGCTTAAAATTTCCGAAGAGGTAAATGATGATACGTCTTTATGGTTTGCCAGCTTTTTTTTGGGCATTGCCCGATCTTTGAATTGTGAGTTTGAGAGGAGCCTTGAATACTTTCGCAAATCGCTGGATTTAGGCCTGAAAGCCAATAATCCAATTATGATTGTCTTTGCCAGGGGCCTCATGAGCACTTTTAACTATATTTTTTACGGAAAGGCTGATCTGGCCTGTCAATTGAGCAAAGAGTCCTTGCAATTGGCACAGGAGAGTGAAGACATCTATCTAAAAGGCATGGCCTACTCCAGCTGCGGTATGGCCTGTTATTGTAAGGGATTATTTGACGATGCTGAAAAGAATCTATCGCTGGCGTTGCCTTTATGTAAAAAAACAGCGTTGCTAGGCTGGGAAACCTGGGGGACGGGTTTTCTGGGCCATACGTATGTGACGATGGGAAATTATCAAAAAGCCCTGGATACCTATCAAAGCGGAATTTCGATCCTGGAACCCGTTCAACTATTTCCCTTTTGGATTAATTTGTGGAAAATCGCCATCGCAAGGGTAAACGTGCTCAGCCATGGCAGCGATATCAACCTGAACACAGTGTTTGAACATTATGAAAATATTAAGGTTAAAATCGCTCAAGGATGGGCGGCCAGATATGTTGCCGAGATCCTATTGAATCTGGATAAGCGCCATTTAACGGAAGCTGAGAATTGGGCCCAAAAGGCGCTTGAGACAGATAAAAGCAATGGCACGATGTGGTCTTTAGGATGTGATTATGCTTTTTATGCTGAATTGCACAAGCATAAAGGCCATCCCCAAAAAGCCAAAGAAAATCTTCATAAAGCCATAGACATTTTCACAGAATGTGGGGCTGAGGGATGGCGGAACAAAGCTGAAGTAGAAATGGCAGCGCTTTGATGAAGCCGATTCTTTCTGTTGCCGTATTTTGAGCCCAATTTGGCAGTAGTGTCTAAAAAGAAAAACGCCCGTTTTAAACCGAAGCCGGCTCAAAACGGGCGCCTTGTTCAAGGGAGGTTAAGGGTTAGTTGCTCTGCTCGTATTCCAATGTTACGGTTACCGTGCGGTTGAGCGCGCGGCCTTCCGGCAGCTCATTGTCAAACAGCGGGTTATGGGGACCGGCACCGTCATAGGACATATCGCCGCTGTTAATGCCGCCGCCGGTAACAATCATTTCAAAAGCCGCTTTGGCCCGTCGCTTGGACAGGTCGATGTTATAGGCTTCTTTACCGATGGTATCGCTGTGGCCCATGATGGAGACTTTGGCGGTGGGTATCGCATTGATGCGGGCAATAATCCGATCCAGCACGGCCCGGTTACGGTCTTTGATGTCGGCGCGGTTAAAGTCGAAAAGAATCAGGGCGTATTTTTCCATTACTTTATACCCCTCTTTTTTAGCAACGCGCTCTTCGCGCTTGATAAAGCGCACACTGGTGCTGGCGTGGGTCTTGTAGATGCGGCCCTTGCGGTCTTCGACTTCAATGTCAGCATCGATATTTTCATAGGTGCCGATCTTAGCCAAACCGAGCTCCTTGAGATTAAACTGGTAGGCCGGCATTAAATTGCCCTGCCCCGAAGTCGAATCAATGAGCGTGCCGTCTCCCACCAGCGCGACTTTCCAGCGCTGCAGCTCGTATCCACTGTCAATTTGGGGTTTGACCTGCAATTGTTCTGAATTGCTGATTTTGGCCACATAGGTGCTTTTTATGGTGTCCAAAATGGCCGGGGTCTCAGAATAAATTTCCACCCGCTGGTTTTCAGCGCGGCCTTCGGCCACACTGCTGGCGCTGGCCACCTCGGGTCGATTACGCACTTCCAGCTGCATGCGGGCAGAATCGATGCCCCAGATGTATTTTAAATACGCTTTGACGGATTCTGCCCGGCTGCGGGACAGGTCTTTGCGATTGTATTCTTGATCCCGGTTGGCGTTGCAGCCCACAATTTTGATGTTCGCTTCGGGGATATCGCGCAAGCGCTGGCCGATAATGTTAAGGGTATGGGTATACTTTTCCATCGTGTCTTTTAACTTGCTTTCGTTAAACGACGCTGTCTCAGCCTGACCGCTGAAGGTCGCATAGCGGGCGGGTATATCGCTTTGTCCGGTTTCAAAAAAGACGTAATTGAGCAACGGTGAGCTGTCGATGGTGGTCACCTCTTCAATCGTCAGTTTGGCGGGTTCGATGGCCACGGTTCCTTTGGGCGGCCCGATCAGTTTGTGGATCAGCTCTTTGCGGGTCACCGTAACCGGACATATGGCTGTCATGGTTTCATAGGTATCCTGATTGGTGTCGGTCACTTTGATGCGTGCCTGCAGGTTGTTGCAGGCCGCCAGCTTGTCCCGGCCGATATCATCCAGCGAAAGGGCCAGCTCCGGCTCGAGCATTTGTGCGCCCTTTATGGTCTTGATGGTTTGCTGATCTCCTTGAATATTCAATTCCCAATCCGCCATTCCGTATTCGGCCTCAATCTGGGACACGATTTTTATCTCGCTTAAATTGGAGCTTTCGGCAATAAATTGGTTGGCGGCCATGGCCTGCATGTCGCCGGAGTCATATATGATATCAACTCGCTGGTTTTCGGCCCGGCTGCCGAGCATATTGGCCGGTGCCGGTTGCATGGGTAAATTACGGGCTTCGGCCGCCATGCGGGAGTTGTCGATGCCCCAGACAGATGATAGATAGTTTTTGACCGATTCCGCCCGGGCTTTTGAAAGTTCCAGGTTGTCCTTTTCAACACCGGAATCCGAATTACAGCCGACGATACGAATCTGCACTTCGGGCACTTCGGTCATTTTGCGACCGACTATGTTGAGCACGTTTTTGTAACGGTCGGTAGAGTTGGTCAGTATGTTTTCATTAAAGGCCGCTGTGTGGGCGCGGTCCTTTAGCAGCACATAGTTGTCGGATATGTCGCTTTTGCCGGTTTGAAAGAAAACCTGATTGAGCACCGGTGAACCATCCAACAGGGTCAGCATGTCAAAATTCAAGCGGACCGGTTGCAAACTCAAAGTGCCGCTGGGCGGCTGGAAAAATTTGTAATTGACCACATAGCGATGCAGCAGGGTGGTCGAGAAGGATTGAAAAATCGGCGCCAGCTCCGATGCGGAATGGGCCTTCCAGATTTGCCCGTTGTGTTTCTCAACAAAGGCTTGCAGAAACTTATCCATTTTACGGCCGGGCATATAATCAACTGCAAAAACTTCTAAATTGCGGATCCCGTGAGCTTCGGAATTAACCACATAGCTTTTAAAATCACTGTTGAGGTCCTCGCCGTCTGAAAAAACCACCAGAAATTTATTTTCTTCCGGGGGCATTTTGCGGATCAGGCTGAGTCCGGCTACCATGGCTTCATACAGATAGGTCGTGCCGGTCAGTCCCTCGTCAAAGGCCTCGATTAGAAACTGCTTGAGCTCCGGAATGGACTTGGAGCTGGCGGCCTGCGTACGGAGCCAGTAGGCCTTGACATCCATACCGCTTCTTTTGCTGAACGTCACGATGGAGACATTGTCGATCGGGCGCAGATTGTCAAGAAACTCGTCCAATGCTGCCAGCAGGGGTTTGATGGCCCTGCGCTCTTTCATGGAATAAGAATTGTCCACCACCAGGACAATGTTCAGCGGCACCGATTCGCTGGTCTCCAACGATTCGATGGACTGGATCTGGGCTTCGCGTTTACCGCTTTTGATCACAAAATCCTCGGGCTTGAGCCCCTTAATGGGATTGTTGTTGGCATCTTTAACCGATATCAGCAGATTGTTATCATCGACCTGCTGATGCGTCAGCTTGGCTTTATGGTTCGGTGTGATGACTTCAAGCGGCTCTGCAGCCAGGCCATGCGTTGCGTACAAAAGCAAAACACTGGCCAGCATTATGATTGTCTTAATCTTCATCCGTTTTCCTCCTGGTACATTTTGATCTTTAATTTATGTATAAATTTCAGGCAACTGCTCATAAACAGCAAGAAGTATTCCATTTTGTCATTAATGAAATTAATATAATAAAATTCAAAGGGTTATATTAGATGAGAGGCGCTTGCAGGGTTTGAGCGTCAGAAAACCGTCTGATTTTGTGTACGAGGCGCCAATTTTATTGAACAAAATGATACATTTGGGTTTGGCCGTTCTCATCTGGAGAACGGCCAAAAGGAATCCTGATAGTCCTGTAAATCCTGTCAAAAAACATCTACTGGCTCAACGGGCTCAACCGGTATTAGTTGGCTTTTGAAGGGCTAACGGGTTGGGATGTTTTTTCCTGCGGATCAGTTGATAAATGAGCAGAAGGATGAACAGAACCAGACCGATATAATTTAAAAGCGGATTGGCCCAGATGAGCAAAAGGGCAGCTGCGCCCTGCAGGATGGTTTCCGGCCAGGTCAGATGGGTGAAAAAATAGCGTTCCATGCAAACCACAAAGGCAAGAATCGAAAAAATGGAAAAGATAACGGTTTTGATGACCTCAGGGGTGGGCCCGTTTAACAGCAGCGGATGATAGGCCATGATGATGGGGATAATATACAACCCTTTGGCCAGTTTCCAGGAGGTAAAAGCGGTTTTCATGGGGCTTGAACCCGCAATTCCGGAGGCGGCGAAGGATTCCAGGGCCACCGGCGGCGTGATGTTGGCATCCTGGCTGTACCAGAAAACCACCATATGGGCGGTCAGCAGCGGGATGCCCAGATCCATGAGCCCGGGGCCGGCCAGAATGATCAAAACAATATAAGAGGCGGTTACCGGCAGTCCCATCCCCAGAAAAAGCGAGGTCAATGCCACCAATAGCAGGGCCAGCAGGGGAATCCCCTGGGACAGCGACACCACCAGCGAGGAAAAGCGCAGGCCGGTGCCGGTCAGGTTTACGATGCCGACGATAATACCGGCGGCTGCACAGGCCACGGCCACCATAATCGCATTGCGAGCCCCCTGCTCCAGGGTTTTAATCAGGGTGCCAAAAGAAATTCGGGAGCCCTTGCGCAGCAGGGCGGTAAAATAAACGGCTAAAATGGCGATAAAACCGGCCATCATCGGGCTGTAATTCATGATCAGCACCATGATCAAAATGGCCACCGGGATAATGAAGTGAAT
>CAZJHF010000186.1:0-4065 GCA_964545505.1 uncultured Desulfobacterales bacterium
TTGGGGCTGACTTTAGAGTCAATGTCTATCAACCCATGTATACCGTTGAATTTATGCCCAGTTTCGAACAGTACTGGCAGGGGTTTAATATCCTTTTTAAAAGCACCGAAATTATCTCGGTATCAGAGCCCCTGGTCAATACGTTTTTAGGCGTCAGAGGCCTGCACGGCACGCCCTGTGGCGGGCGCAGCATGCGGGTGACACCCGATGGGCATCTCAAAGCCTGCGTGTACTGGCCGGATTCGGATCTTACCATTGCAGATCTGGCACAACACAAGCAAGCCGTGTTCGACACACCTTATTTCCGCCAAACCCATCAAACACCACAATTTTGCCTGACATGCGAGCATGTCCAGAATTGCGGTGGCGGCTGTGCCGCCCGTCGCAAGCTTAGAAACCGCTATGATGAACCGGATGAATTCTGTCCGATCTATAAAGACCGGCCCATTCAGATCGACGCCCGGCTGTCAGCGGCAAGCAAACCGATCAGGACTGGCAGCATATGCACAACAATTGTTAAAGCTTAGTTAAAGGATAACCTTTTTGAATCATGATCGCTCTTGACACAAACCTGGAACTACCGCGAAATTTGTATCTCGAGGTGACCAATCGATGTAACCTCAAATGCAGGGCCTGCATTCTGTATCGGGGAAGCTGGGAATCTGCGCGCGATGTTACGCATAACGAGCTGGTCCACATAACCGATCAATTGCCGCAGCTTGAACGCATTGCCCTGCACGGTATCGGTGAGCCCCTGTTGAATCCTGACCTGCCGGCCATGGTTCGCCATTTGAAATATCGCAATGCGTTTGTCTATTTTAATTCCAATGGAATCTTGCTGGATGAAAAGCGTCAAAATGAGCTCATCGACGCCGGCCTGGATGAACTGCGTATATCTCTGGATGCCGCCAACCGGCAGGATTATAAGGCCATGCGCAACAGCGACCGGTTTGAGCAAATCGTATCCAATTTGCGCTCGTTCGTTAACCGCATGCGACGGCTGCAGGTGTCCCGACCGGCCCTTTCACTCTGGTATCTGGGCACCCGTGAAAACATCAACGCCCTGCCGAAATTTGTAGAGCTGGCGGCGGACATCGGCGTCAACCAGGTATATCTGCAGCGGCTGGTGTATTTCAACGATGACGACGGCTACGGGTTGGCTACGTCCGACAAAACCCTGGTGGCATCCGACGGCAGGGTCCGGCAACGGGTGGAACAGGGGCAGGATCTGGCCAAACAGCTCGGTATCCAATTCAATGCCTCGGGCCTGACTTCGCCTCTTGAAAGTGTTCAAACAGATACACGAAACCACCATCCCTGGAAAGGGTGCTTTCGACCCATAACGCTAATGTACATTACGGCAAACGGCAATGTGCTGCCGTGTTGCATTTCGCCTTTTTCGACCTCAGATTATGCGTCCATCATCCTGGGCAATGTGTTTGAAACTCCGCTGGAAGAAATCTGGCAGGGATCGAAATATCGTTCCTTTCGAAAGTCCCACCAAACGGCCACCCCCCCCAGAAGCTGCCGCGGCTGCGGAAACCTCTGGAGCCTCTAAAATTGACAATTTTCTGTTTCCAAGTTACGATTATTGCATGGTCAGCGTAACATGCGCCGGTCTGCATTCCACCGTTTGAAGGTATTGTTTTTTTCAGACAGTATCATTCTATCGGAATAATGGAATGCTGGAAAAATGGAATTTTGGGGATAGAGACGGACAACACCGCAATTTTTGTCATTGCCTTCCCCTTCCAAGAATTTATTCAGATGGATCAGAGCCATCATTCCAACATTCCACAGCACCTGGTCAAGTTAATGATTTTTTGTCTATTTTAAATGTTTAGGTTTTTTATAACTGAATAAACCGAAGTTGGAGGAGGTATAAAATGAAATTGTTCCGAACACGATTCAAATTCCTGAGTGCATATCTGGTGATCATGATGGTTGTGTTGACCGTACCCCACCAATCGGTGCTGGCCGCTATGGTCGATACAGAGGCAACCCTGGCGATAACAGCCGACGGGCAAAATGCGCGCAACACTATCAAAACGATCCTGGCACGGGAAGATGCACAGGCTGTTTTAAAAGCCCGGGGAATCAATCCCCTCGAAGCCATGGCCCGTGTTGACAGCCTTACCGATGCTGAGGCCCAGAGGATTGCCGATCAAATCGAAGAACTTCCCGCCGGCGGCGGCTTCTTTGTCACCTTTCTGATCGTGGTGGGTGTCATTGTCCTTATCCTGGCCATTACCGATGCAATGGGCTATACCAACGTCTTTACATTTGTCCGATAATCACAACAGCAAACGTCACCGCATTCTGGGTTTTTGGCAGCGGATGCTGGTTTGGGGCTGGGTTTTGGGACTGCTCGTTTTGAGTGGTTGCGCATCCACACAAACAAACAAATGGTACCAGACCTCAAATAGCGTCCCGCCGCATCAAATATTGAATGCGGTGCCGTTCTATCCCCAAAAAGCGTATCAATGCGGGCCGGCATCGTTGGCCATGGTTCTTTCCTGGAGCGGCCTTCAGATCAGCCCGGATGAACTGACCCACCTGGTATACACGCCTTCCCTAAAAGGCAGCCTGCAGCCGGCAATGATTGCAGCCACCCGCCGCCAGGGAAAAGTTGCTTATCCGATCAGCGGAGCGCAGGAGCTACTTCAGGAAGTGGCGGCCGGCCACCCGGTTGTCGTGCTGCAGAACCTGGGGCTCTCCTGGATTCCCGTCTGGCATTATGCCGTGGTCATCGGTTATGACGTTGATGCGGAAGTGGTCATTTTACATTCAGGAGTTACAAGCCGGAAAAACACACGTTTCAGGACTTTTGAAAATACCTGGGCGCGGGGCGACCACTGGGGCCTGCTGGTGTTGCCGCCCGATCGTCTGCCGGCAACGGTCAACGAGCAATCGTGGATTGCGGCAATAGTGGGCCTGGAGAAGGCCCGGCAATGGCCGGCCGCCGTTAGAGGGTATCAAACCGCTTTGCACCGTTGGCCGCAGAGCTTTTCCGCCCAAATCGGTTTGGGCAACAGCTATTATGCCGCGGGAGACTTAACATCTGCAGCCGTTGTATTAAGCCAGGCGACCACTCGATTCCCGCATGAAGGGGTGGCATTTAACAACCTGGCCCAGGTGCTGTGGGAGCAAGGCAAAAAACAGGCGGCCATAAAAGCAGCCCGCCGGGCCGTTAAACTGGGCGGGCCGCATGTGGATCAATTTCAAAAAACCTTAGATGAGATTCAGGCCGGGTCACCTTAAGAGTGAAAATAATTTAAAGTGATTTTATTCTTTCTTTTTGAATAATCCCTTAACCTTATCCGTCACACTGCCGGCACCTTCACCCGCACCCTCAACAACGCCCCCTGCGCCTTTTAAGGCTTGTTCAGCTGCTTTGGCGGGGGCGCCACCCAAACTGCTAATCTGTTCTTTTAAAGCGTTCATCACGACCGGAGATTGGATTTCACCGTAAAAAGCGGCAACAATTTCATTGGCCACCTCGGCAGCTGAGGCACCGCCTTTCTTTTTGCCGATATCTTTAAGGTGAATATCGGGAAGGTCCGCTTTAATTTCCTGATCACCGAGAACGCCACCGGACATCTCCACGGCCAGGTTGACCTTGCCCTTTTTGACAATAAAATCGTTGATGATCAGGCGCTTTCCCGGGCCTTCTTTGGCGGTTTCCTTCTTGGCAGACCCTTTTTGGGGTACATTTTTTTGCACGTTGGATAAGATGGATTGAAAATTATCGGTTTGGCCCCGCTTTTCGTAGGTGATTTCGGGTCCGACCACTTCAATTCTGTTGATGATAATGGGATCTTTGATAATAGAGCCCTCATCAACATCCACATAGATGGAACCCACTTTCATGGCACTGGGTGATTTAAACCCCTGTGGATTTCCCAGAAAAAAGCGCTTAAGCTTGGCTTCGGCCCCAAAAAGTGAAATCCCGACGTCATCCACCCGTAATTCGGTGTTCGTAATTTTGGGACCGTAAGTGTTGACCGCCATTTTAACCAGCGGGCCCAGCTTTGAAATGCCAAAAACCACAACAACAATCAGGAG
>CAZJHF010000186.1:4165-7906 GCA_964545505.1 uncultured Desulfobacterales bacterium
CAGGAAAAAGTATGGCTTAGAAATTAATGTGTCAATATGAGAAGAGAAGAAAAAGCGAACAGGCCGCTATGATGCAAAAGTAAAAATTTTCAGCTGTTGCCGGCTCTGGCAAGCTACTTAGCTGGCGGGGAAGTGCTCAACAGGGGCCGGTATGTTTTTCCTTCCACCCGGTTCAAATATCGCAGGAGTTCCTGTTCCAGTTCGGCGGCCAGCCGGGGTTTTGCTTCCAGCAGATTATTCTTCTCGAGGGGATCATCAGCTACGTTGAATAACTGAACAAGGTCCAGTTCGGCAAAATAAATAAATTTCCACTGCCAGTTTCGATACAAAAAATAGCGGCGTTTGAAGGAAGCCCGGCCGACTATGTCTCTTTGAAGATATCGGCTGTGTTCATCGCCTGTTAGCAGCGGCACCAGTGATATCCCCATATGCGGGTCATCATAAGGCGGATCAATGGCATAGCCTGCCAGCTCAGCTATCGTGGGTGCCATATCCGCAGCAATAACAGGTATATCATCAAAACGTCTCCGCATATGGTGTGTTAGTAAAATAGCCGGTATTCGAATTTCTTCCTCATACACGGTATGGCCGTGCAGGCTGGCACCGTGTTCCCAGAATTGTTCCCCGTGGTCCGAGGTAAATAAAATGACGGTTTTATCGTAAATATAATTTGCTTTCAGCCAGTTGATAAACCGTTCAAAGGCGCGGTCCAGATAAGACAGGTTGTTGTCATAAAGATCTCGGGGCGTATCACCGAACTCGATGCCACCGGTCTTTTTCCAGAGATCATTATGCACATCCATCAAATGCAAAAAACACAGAAAGCGTTTACCGGCCTTGATTTGGGCGATGGCCTGGCGGGCCGAATCAAAGACTTCATCCGCTGTGGCGGTACGCCGGTCGCTTACCGCCCTGGGAATGGTCAGCTCGGAAACCGTATCATCCGGCGGGAATATGGATCGCGGCCCAAAACCCTTCATGACCATATAATGCTGGATACCTTCTGCCTGGGCAATTTTAAGGTAGAGGTTTTCCTGATATAACTCCGGCCCGTACAGGCTAAAGCGACTTCGACCGGCCACCAGAAACGGAAAGGCCGCAAAAGAGCCGCCCCCCTGGCTGTAGGCCCGACGAAACGAGATGGCCTCTTCTTTTGCCCATTTGTCTATAAAGGGCGTCAGGTTGCGATCGTAGCCGGCGGAATGAAACGCATCGCCTCTGAGCGCATCGACGACAATGACTATCAGGTTGAAATCTTTGGGTAGCAGCGAGGGTCTCACTTTTTGCAATTTCCACGGCTGGGGCCAGGGATGGGGCTGCTGATTAAAAACCGGATTTTGTCCCAATCGAATCCAGCGGTCGAGCTTTAATATACCGGCCAGTTCTCTGGCGTAAGCCGCTTCTACCCGCGTCAGATCACTGAATTGCAGCAAAATCATTTTGGCATTCGGGTAATGGTTCAGCAACCCGAAAGGAACGAAGCCGGCAATAAAAATAGTGGCCAGCAGCGCCCAGCGCCACCCGGATCTGGATGGCAAACGCCTTTCAATAAGAAAAACTTCCTCAAAAAGAAGCACCAACGCACCGGCCGTTACGATTGTTGATACTTTTAATAAGATGCTTTTCAAATAAGAAAATGCTGTAAACCAGGGATTAAATAAATCACCGTAGAGCAACACATAACTCACAAAGCCGCAAAGCAGGACAATCGACAGGATCACCGTGATCCATGCTGCCCGGCGATAGGGCCTGGCGGTGACGAGCCAAAATAGCGGATAAATGAACAAGACCCCCATTGAAACACAGACAAGTCCTACCAGACTATGCTGGTGTCCCGGCGGTAAGTAGCGCGAAATTTGCAGGTGAATTTTTGAAACCAGGGCCCCGCCGGTTGCGGTCAGCAAAAAGGCCAGGGCGATAACAGCGGGCCTGAGCCCTAACTTCTCGACCTGCCATTCAATTGCAACCATCAGGGCGGCTAGCGCGATGATGGTGTAAAAGCCGCACAGCAAAACAAACGGCAGGAAGAATGAAAACCCCTTCAGGGAGGTTTTGGTGTTTAATTTGCTTTGCCAAAAGCCGGACAAAGAAAGGATGGCCAGCGTTACAATACCAAACCATAGTCCGGTGATGCCGGCAAAAACCGCGGGGATGAATTTCTGCAGGGCAATTTCCACGCCGGAATTGAATTGCATATAATCCTTTAGCCGGTACCAGGCAGGATCCAGCCGGGTGACGATGACATTTATCAAAAAGAGCAGCGCCAGGAACAATAGCCCATGCGATTCTGTGTATCGCAAGCGCTGGGGGGTCTCGCGGCTGCGGACCTGCTGATACCAAAGAACGATGTAAGCCTGCATCAGGATTGAGAGCAGCAAAACAAATGCAGCCACAGAAGCGAAATGGCTCCATCCTTTCCATATCGCCAGCGCTACGATCACAACGCAGACAAATTGACTGCGCGCAGACAATTTGAGTGTTGCCGCTTTGGCAGTCGCCTCGCAGCGGATCCAGGACTGTTGCAATGCGCCAACAACAATCAAATAGCCCAGGGCCAGGCTCATGAATACAAAGAGGTGTTCTGTCAGAAATGCAAAACCCGGGCTTTCACCGGCGGATATCTCCTGGCCCAGTTGGCTGTGGACGGCGGCAAAAAGATAAACGAGCACAAAAATAAGAAAGGCCCCGCCAATATGCAGCCATGGTAGGGATTTGGTAATTTTATTCGGGCGTGCAGTGTATTTTGTTCTCATAGGTCATAAATGTTCAAAGCACCCAATTTTCGGGTGTCAGGTGTCAGTGTTCAGGTGTCAGGGAACATAGGACTAAAACCAGAAAACAACGAAAACATTCGACCATTATTGCTACTGAATAGCAAGGGCTCGATACTGGCCACCGAAGGCCTGACACCTGACACCTGAAACCCTTTAGGAAACAGTTTGATACAATTTATACCGGGCATGCTGAGCTAAGGGAACGGCGTGAAGACCAGATCACCCGTCAGTCGAAAGGCAATACTGTGGCATTGATGGCATTCGATTAACTTCTGCGGGGACAACGACCAGGCGCCTTCCGGTGTGAAGCGCGCATAATTCCAGTCTACCGCAAAAAAAGGATCGGATGCGGATGCAGGCGCCCGTTTGGTCATAAGCTCAATTTCCACCAGTTTAGCCTCGCCCGGGTGTAAGGCATCACCCTTGTATCCTTCCAGAATGAGCGTGGCCCCCACCGGCCAAATTCGCAGCGAAGCGGGCGTGCCGGTGTTCGCTATCACTTTCGTTTGCTTTAAATCCGATGGTCGGTAAAAGATCCAGGCGCTCTGATCACTTGAAAAGCGACGTGTTTTAATGAAGGCTCTGGCCCAACCCTTCAACGGGGTTCCGCTTGCGTTGCAATATGGCGGCAGCTCAACTTTTCGATTTAAATACTGATGGGTGGCGGGAATAATGGTTGCTGGCGATTCAAGCGGCCTAAGGCCCGGAGGTTTCAGCAACCAATCCGCATCGTTGGACCAACTGCCAACCGCTGCCAGCAGGATGCCAATCAGGATTACACCGAGGTAAAAATAATGGCGTTTTTTATTCAACATTATCCCAATCTGTGATGACATGCAAAATCACAATAATCCGGCATCGCTTCTATTTTGCCTCAACACCATCTGATTTCTAACCACGCAGAACACAAACCCGCCCGCCATGCGAGCAAGGCGAGGCGGGCAGGGTCGCGATGGCGGGCGTGGGA
>CAZJHF010000187.1:0-7898 GCA_964545505.1 uncultured Desulfobacterales bacterium
CGCTCGAGATCATGAAAGACAGCCGGCTCGGAACCATGGGCCTTGTGGCGATTTTGTTCGGCCTGGCCCTGAAATGGGGCGGTATAAACGGCCTGGATGCGCATCGCGCTATTTTTCTGATTGTCATCCCCGCTTATGCCCGGGCGGGGATCCTGTTTGGTATGCGGTATTTACCATATGGCCGCCCGGACGGCACCGGCAAGCCTTTTTTTAGTGAGAAACTTTCATCGAAGCATTTCTGGGGGCTCATTTTCCCAATCGGGCTTTCTTTGAGTTTAGGTATCAGAGCCATAGGGTTGAACCTTGCCTTCGCAATCATCATCGTAATGATACTGCTATTTTATAAAAAGCGGATGGGATGCATTACCGGTGACATGCTGGGCGCTATGGTGGAAATCACCGAAGCCGGACTGTTTTTAATGATGTCGCTCGGAACCGCTTTGTGATTCAAGAATAAACTTTTGCGGTTATATGGAAACGCCAGTTGTATATGTCTTTGCTTATCTCACCACGAAGTACACAAAGATCACGAAGAGAATAGACCACCTCATATATTTGCCGCTTCGTGTCCTTCGTGCGCTTCGTGGTTATATATGGATCAATTGAGCTTCCTTCTTAACCGGGTAAAAATTTTATTTTACTTGAAGAATAGAATAAATCCTGATGTATCCTTCATTAAGCAAATCGTATAAGAAAATTTTTCCGTTTAGTATCGGAACGACCTCGTTTATCTATCCGGATGATTATGTAGCCAATGTAAAAATGCTGGGACCTTATTTGGAAAACATTGAGCTATTGTTGTTTGAAAGTCAACATACCGATGCCCTACCCTCTGAACCGGTCATTGAGGAGCTGGCCGGTCTGGCAACTGATTTTAATTTGACCTATAATGTCCATCTGCCTACCGATATCTCCATCAGCAGCCTGGATTCGCAGCAGCAAAAAATCGCGGTCGAAACGATTATCAGGGTGGCGGAACGCGTGGCACCCCTGTGCCCCACGACGCTAACATTGCATGTACCCTATCAGGATGATTTACTTGCAGAGAACAAGGTTAAAAAATGGCAGGAAAGGGTGATCAAAAATCTGACCAAAATACTGGCCAACGGGACACCCGCTCGACTCATTTCCATTGAAAACCTGGACTATCCGTTCGACATCCTGGACCCGGTTATCTCCGAGCTGGATCTTTCGGTCTGCCTGGATTGCGGGCATCTCATGCTACACGGTGATGATATTCTAACGTTTTTCAACACCCATTCGGATAGAATCGCTATCATCCACCTTTACGGTGTTGCTAAAAATCACTTTCATGAGGCCCTAGACCGGCTCCCGGAAAAAAGAATGGCCACTATAATGAGATTACTGGCACAATTTGATGGAGTGGTGTCCCTGGAAGTTTTTTCTTATGGGCATTTAGACGCATCATTGAAATTTATGGATAACTGCTGGCGTCATCAGCAAGAGAAAAAACGGTAACTTGAAAGCAGTGGGGCAAATCGGTTGCATGTTTCTGATGAAATGGCTATGGTTCTTTAACTCTTTGAACGCAGGAAACCCAAATGACCAAAAACGAAACCAGAGGATACATTCAGGTTTATACCGGGAATGGTAAAGGTAAAACGACGGCTGCAATCGGCCTGGCCATTCGAGCTGCCGGTGCCGGCTTAAAGGTTTTTATTGCGCAGTTTATCAAAATGGGGGACTACAGTGAGATCAAGGCCCTTAAGCGATTTTCCGATTTGATTACCGTCGAACAATATGGACTTGGCCGTTTCACGGACGGGAAGCCTTTGCCCGAAGATATTGCAGCGGCTCAAAAAGGTCTTAAGCAAGTCAAATCCATCATTGCTTCGGAGGAATACAAAGTCATCATTTTGGAAGAGGCCAATGTGGCTGCCAAGTATGGACTCATCCGCGAACAGGACCTTCTCGGGCTGATTATCAATAAACCTTACGATGTCGAGTTGGTCATCACGGGACGGCATGCTTCCTCGCGCGTGATTGAAACCGCCGATCTGGTTACCGAGATGATACCCATAAAGCATTATTTCGAAAAAGGCGTCCCCGCCAGAGTGGGGATAGAAAAGTAATGATGCGATTGTTTGAACAAAACGAAATTAATGGCATGCTGTTAGCCAACCGATTTGTGCGCGCGGCGACCTGGGAGGGGCTGGCAACGGACGATGGTGCCAGCACCTCAAAACTAGTTGATTTAATGGCAAGGCTGGCGGCCGGCGGTGTCGGGCTGATCATCACCGGCCATACCTATGTTCGCCCTGATGGGCAGCACTCTCCCTGGCAGCTGGGTATTCACAATGATGAGATGATCCCCGGTATGCAGGCAATGACCCGTGCGGTCCATGACAATGGCGGCAAAATCGTATTACAGTTGGGCTACGGCGGCGCCTACCTGTCGAAATCGAGGGTCGGGAAAATGACCATTCAGGATATTCAGGAGCTGGTTACCGCCTATGGCATAGCCGCGATGAGAGCTAAAAAAGCGGGTTTCGACGGCGTGCAAATTTTTGCCGCCCACGGATTTTTTCTGAGCCAGCTCCTCTGCCCCCGCTATAACGACCGCAGCGATGCATACGGCGGAAATATCCGCAATCGCGCCAGAACGCTTTTGGAAGTGCTGCAGTCCGTTCGCCATCACACCGGTGACGACTACCCGGTTTTGGTGAAACTCAATTGCCAGGATTTCGTCGAGAACGGCCTTACTTTGGAAGACTCCCTGCAGGTCGGGATGATGCTCGAGGAAGAAGGAATTGATGCGATTGAATTAAGCGGCGGGCTCTTAAACAATCCGAATATCATGCAGAGTAAAATAGATACGGATTTGACCGGTGCCTATTTTGAAAACGAAGCCCGGGCCTTTAAGGAAAAAATCGATGTTCCCATGATTCTGGTGGGAGGGATTCGCTCTTATGGAGTTGCCCGGAGGCTTATCGATGACGGGGTTGCCGATTATATTTCCATGTCACGCCCGCTAATTCGGGATCCTGAACTGATACTTCGGTGGAAGGCCGGAGAACTGCTGGAAGCCGAATGCATTTCATGCAACAACTGCTTTGAACAAATCAAGCAGGGTAAGGGCGTATCCTGTGTGCCACTTGAGGCAGAGCCGCTGGAATCGTTTTTTCCACAGATTTCAAAAACGGTTCCGGCCAGCCTGCCGCATCCACCCGGTACCGGCTATCAGGTATCCATCGGCCTGGAACAATGGGATGCCAGCTTTATCCCGGTGGTCAAGATTCAAATTGTTCAGGGAGAAAAAATACTGGATCGCGGCCCGTCCTTTCCGCTGGGTTCAGAAGATCACCAAAAAGTGAATAAGGCCATATCCGAGCTTTTGGAGGAATACGCGACCGGTAACGCAAAAAAATAGACCCGCAGTGGCTTAAGACGTTTTGCAAAATCGATCGATGCAAGCTTTTAGCGCCTCGGTGCTGGGGGTAGCGTCAAAAACCAGCTCGCCCTCTATGACAATGCAGGGGACGGGCGCCGGCCTGCCGAGGGACTTTGAAAAATCTTGGTATCTCTTGGCACCCGCTAAATCCTTGGTGACAATTTTTTCCCAGTTCAATCTGTCGCCATATTCCGCCGCAACCGTTTCGACCACACGGGTCATGTAAACGCAGGGGATTCAGTGTTCACCTTCGTGAAACACTTCCAGATGAATTTTTGATGTTTCCAAATTCATTATTCTTCCTTTTTCTCAATACCCCCGTGTTCGTTGAGAACCTCATCAAGAGCCTCTTCCAGTTCAAATTGGGGCGGAATCGCGTCAAAGAACAACTCCCCATTAATCCACAGAGAGGGCACCGGCGCCAGCCGGCAGTGCTTGTAAACGCCTTCTTCACCAAAAAGAAACTGGGAGAGCTCCAAAAAGCGCTCTTTACCGTTCCCTTTCAAAAAATCAACCCGACGGTA
This sequence comes from uncultured Desulfobacterales bacterium, assembly GCA_964545505.1. Taxonomy (GTDB): domain Bacteria; phylum Desulfobacterota; class Desulfobacteria; order Desulfobacterales; family JAHEIW01; genus JAHEIW01. The sequence goes on from CAZJHF010000187.1 coordinate 3,937, forward strand.
TTCCACCCGGTCGGCATACTTTGGCAATACGGATCGAACCATTTCGTCCATATAAAAACAGGGCAGACAGTAATCTGCTTTATACATCACCTCTATTATAATTTTAGCTTTGCGTTTCGATGGCATAATAAACACCGATATCATAGGCGGTACGGAATTTCAATGCGGCCGGATTAAATGGGTTATGTGTCGCATCGATTGATGCTGGCATTTGTTTGACATCTGAATGCCTTTTAAATAAATTCATACCTGAAACTTGCCTGAAAATTAATGAGATGTTGGGATTACATTCTATGACAGCGAGTTAAGCAAACTATGAATGTAAAACAAATAGAGAAAAGAATAAGTGCGATTGCTCAGCAGGAAGGCAGAAGGCCGCGCATCCTTCTGGCACACCTGGAAAGCGATCAGTCGGATCGCTGGACAAAACCGCTGGCAGCTTCCCTGGCCGAATTCGGATTTGACGTTGATATCGGCCCGAGGAGCCAGGCACCCTTAGAAGCCGCCCGGCTGGCAATGGACAATGATGTCCATATGATATGCGTCTCTGTAAGCGATATCACCAATCAAGGGTTGATCGTCCAGCTGGTTGAGGCACTCAGGGCTGAAGATGGTGCAGATATTCGACTGGTCGCCGGGGGCAAGGGCTTAGGGCCAGATCATGAGGAATTATATCGTGCCGGTGTGGATTTAATCGTTAATTTTGATAAATCGAATATCAATCTGATGGGTCGGATCCTCGATCTGCTTGATGAAAACGCAAAAAAACTCAAGTCTTAAATTTAGGATTCGTTATCTTCATCGGATTTTTGAAATTTTTTCTATCGTACTTGCTCCAAAATTCGGCGGCCTCACAATCCAGCATAGCAGCTGCCGCCAGATCGTCAGTAGCCTGCCGGGTATTGCCCAGTTTATAAAAACATACACCCCTTGCAAAATAAGCTTCGGCAAATTTGATTTTATTATCAATGGCCTGATTAAATGCTTGAATGGCTTTTTGATAATGACCTTTTTGCTTCAGTTGCAAACCCTTCTGGTACCAGTCTGTTTCGTTCCCTGCCATAATATTTATCTTCGTGCACAAACTTCCTAAATAAGATTTTACGGTTATGTAGAAAGCCCAAGTTAAGCTCTTTCAACCACGAAGAGCACGAAGGACACGAAGAGGGATTTTAAATTTATTGTATCCTGCCTTCGTGATCTTAGTGTTTTTCGTGGTGAGATAACTATCGGATGTATTCAACTTGAGATTTCCAGATAACTACATAAGATTTTAAAAAGATCGATACCGGATCTTAGTGCTGCGATCACTGCAATAGCCCGGCGATTCGTTCCGGTTTATATACCTTTCCCTGGGCAACGACAACGCCTTCAATGACCAGCGCCGGGCTGAGCAGCAAGCCATATTTTTGGCGAACATCCTCTGAAAGGATCCAAAGCTTTACCACCTCAGCATCCACTCCGGCATCCTTGGCCGCTTTTTTGGCATTTTCGAGAAGTTCATTACACTTTTGGCAGGGAGGCTCAAGTCCGACGACTTCTATGCGCACCATGATCCACCTCTATTCAAATGTTTGATCTTCGTTATTCTATTGATTCGCGTATCACATGCGGCGGTTCAGGATAGGCCGGGCTAAAGCATTGGAGGTCGTCGATTTCAGATTTAATCCCCATGTCCCCGGAAATCGTCTTAAGAACATCACGCACCGTTGTTTCTAAATCTTCAGGTTCAAGCCTCACGCGCACATTGATAATGAGCGCAGCCTTTGACAACCCATCCAAGGTCTCACCGCTGATGCTGGGCTCAGCTGCCAGATGGGTCAGATTGGCCCAAAGGGATTTTCCGGCACTGGTAATAACAATCTTCAGGTGCCCAATTTCACCATCTCTTTGCTTAAACGCCTCTCGCAATTCCGTCAGCAAGTTTCGCGCAAAATGTGAAGCATCAAACGGTTGCGGCGCAGACATTAATATGGCGGCATTTAACCAGCCCAATACGGCCTCCGCATGGGCATAACGGTCATAATCAATCTGCCGTAACACCGTATTTGCGCCCGGCCGTCCGGAAAGAAGATCGTCCAGCCAATCCTCCATCCCGGTGCCTGCTTTGGCAGAGACGGCCATCAATTTTTTATCTTCAAATGCGTCCCCAATCGCAGAAAGCAGACGCTCAGATTCACCCGGTGAAATAAGATCGATTTTGTTGAGCACAATGTTGTCTGCCTCTTCGATTTGCTTGCGAAAGAGATAGGCCACGTCCTCGGGGAATTCTGTTTCGCTTTCCTCCAGCATGAGTTCCCGCACCCGGTCCGGATCCACCATTATCGAAAACGGCGCAAAACGGAAGGCATCCTTATATTGAATTTTGATCGGATTGGCCACCGCGGCCACAAAATCGGTACAGCTGCCCACCGGTTCTCCCATGAGAACATCGGGATCATGGGCCAGAATTTTTTCAACGTGCGCGATTAATTCATCAAATTTGCAGCAAAAACAGCCTTTGACCACTTCTTCGACCGGTACACCCAGCTCGGTAAGCATCTGTCGAACGATAACCGTATCGACCAGATTTTCACTCTGATCGTTGGTGATGAAACCGACCCGCATGTCGCGCTGGATCAAGCGTTTTGCCAGGGATGCCAGCGCCGTTGTTTTGCCGGAGCCCAAAAAACCGCCGGCAAAGATAAGCTTTACGGGTTTTTTAACTGAAAGTGTTTTGCTGGGGCTCATCCTTTCACCTCCTGTTCCGGCAAACGTTTTCAAAGAAAATTCAGGCTTTCGCTTGGGATTGCGGCGCCGGTCGTATGCTCGAGCCTTTGCTCCGAGTGTCTCAATTTGAATATAATCTAATTGGGGATGAGGTCAATAGACTGAAAGATGATTTCACGCAAAATTGTAACCCCAACTTCTTGACATTTTCTGAATTAAAGCTGAAGGTAGGATTTATCGATGTCGATTTTCTGAAATAAAAAATGGAGGCGGAAATGGCTGTAATTGAAAAGTTTTTAGGTCAACGCGTGGAGATCCCTGAGGACCGCAGATATCATTCAAAACAGGGTTTATGGGCCAAAGCACAAGATCAGGATCTTGTTTTCGGCCTGACGCGACCGGCACTGGTATTAGCCGGCGGCGTCAATGACCTGGACTGGCTGGTCCAGGATGAAGCGTCCGTTGGAGCGGGTCAGGAGGTCGTATTCGTGATTACCGGAAAAATTTTATACATCTCTACCCCGGTTGCGGGGGTTGTCTTTTTAAATCCGGAAGTAAAACAAAATCCTTCACTATCTTCAGAAGATCCATACGGCAAAGGATGGTTATTTCGTATCCAACCAGATGCCGATAGAAATGATGCCTGGCAAACTTTGGCTGATGCGCAAGCCTATATCGAGAGTTTAAAGGGTAGCGAGGGTTTTAAGAATCCGGAAGGATTAAAAGGCGGTGTTTCCGGCATTTGCAAAGCGGTTTATTCGGGTATCCGGGAACAAAAATTCTAAACTTGGGTTGATTTTTCCAAATATTCGGCCGCATATTTGGCAGCCCTTGCCCCGTCGGCACAGGCGGTCAGCACCTGCCACATATCGGTATCCCGTACGTCACCTGCTGCAAAAAGTCCGGGAACCGATGTCATGAGCTTTTCATTCGTTTCCAAATAGCCCTCTGCCGTTTTTTGAACTTCCAGTTTCAGTGTGGATAGGTTGGGTCGCCATCCGATGGCGAGAAAAATCCCATCAACCGCCAGATCTTGTCGTCCCTGTGCCTTTGCTGCAACCTCGATATTTTCGACTGACTCCTGACCGTTGTACCCGCAGACTTCCGTGTTAACCATCAACGAAATATTGTTTTGCTGCTCGATCTGGTGTTTATGAACGGCATCCATTTTAAAGGTTTGACTGCGACAGATGAGCAAAACTTTATCGGCAGTCCGTGCCAGGGTGAGCGCATGCTGGGCAGCGGTATTATCG
>CAZJHF010000188.1:0-4487 GCA_964545505.1 uncultured Desulfobacterales bacterium
CTTGCCTTCATGTTTTTTATTAATCAGGATGGTCTGGCCGACAACGATGTAGGGATTGGCAAAATTGATTTTCAGATTTCGTTCCTGGGTAATGGTCATGCCCCCCATGATAATATCGAACTTGTCGGTCATCAGGGCCGGGATAATGCCGTCCCATTCGGTATTGACCGGCACGAATTTAACGCCCATTGCTTTGGCCATTTTGCGGGCGTAGTCCATATCAAAGCCGATGAATTTGCCCTTTTTATTGGTCATTTCAAACGGGATGTAGCCGGATTCAAAACCGACGCGCAGCTCACCTCTTTTGAGGATTTTTTCAATCGTCGATTTTTTAGCCAGCTCGATATCCGCGCCAAAAACCGATCCACTGAAAATAAACCCGGCGGCAAAGAGCGCCACCAAACTCAATAATAATACTTTTTTCATGCCGAACCTCCTCCTTATTTGGTTAAATTTACTTCCGGGGAACGGAATCGTTGGCGATTCTGTCCCTAATCAATAACATTGACGATAGTTTTTCGTATCGGGTTAATTGGCCTTGTAAGCTAAGGGCACTGCCGTTGTAAACGATGCATACTTATCACAATAATTTTAAATGGCAAGTCGTTTTTTTAAATTGGGTTCTAATAATCAAAGGCATTCAGCCTCTAAGCGGCATTCAAGGGCTGCCTAAATGAGGCGGTATCTTATGCTTGAAAAAATTCATTATTGCAAATAATATTGACACCCTATAATGAGGTTGGATAAAATCTTCAGTATCGATTGCCTTTTGGCATCACCTTCTTTCAATCTAATATTTGCGGAGATCAATATGTCAGGAAAAGAGCCGATACCCTTGCCGGAATTGTTAAAGCATCCAAAGGTGTTAAACGTCACCGAAGATGTCAACGCCGAATTGCTGGAAAGAAGACAATATTCGCCGCCGGTCTGCAGCGCACTTTCGCAAAAATTTTCTCGCCTGCAGCCGACGGATGAATTTAAATTCACTGTGGACAAAGAGGCTGCCAAACAGCTGCCCGATATTATCAACAATACGGTTCAAAAAATCCTGGGTCTTAAAACTGCTGATGCAGCCCTGACGAAAACATATCAGCAAAAAAGACATATCGGCATCGTTTTTTCAGGAGGTCCGGCCCCCGGCGGGCATAATGTTATTGCCGGTCTTTACGATGCAGTTAAAAGGGCTAACCCGCAATCCAGAATTTACGGATTTTTGATCGGTCCGGATGGCATTATCGAAAACGAAACACTTGAACTCAAAGACGATCTGGTGGACGCTTACCGCAATATCGGTGGGTTTACCATGATCAAAACCGGTCGCACCAAGATCGATACGCCTGACAAGATGACACTTTGTCGCCAAACCTGTAAAAAACTCGATTTGGATGCCCTGGTGATTGTGGGCGGCGATGATTCCAACACCAATGCTGCTTTTTTAGCCCAGGAAATGGTTGCCGATGGTGTACAGGTAATCGGCGTTCCCAAGACAATCGACGGCGATATTCAGGTCAGAGATAATAACGGCAGCATCCTGTGCGCGATGTCTTTCGGATTTCATACCGCCGCGCGGGCTTTCGCCAATTCCATCAGCAATTTGTGCACCGACAGCAGCTCCGATGTCAAATACTGGCATATTTGTAAAGTCATGGGCCGGGTGGCCAGTCACCTGGCGCTGGAAGTTGCCCTGCAAACCCATGCAAACATGACCCTTATTGGCGAGGATTTGGCCGATTATGTCGACCAACGGCGTCTTGAAAAGGCCCAAAAAGCAGGCACGCTCGATTATCATGCTTACGGAATAACCCTGCGGCATCTGTCACGGGTCATTTGTGAAGGAATCGTCAGGCGTGCGGCTATTGGGAAAAATTATGGTGTCATTGTCGTACCCGAGGGCGTTCTGGAATTTATCAACGAAATTCAAGTTTTCATTATTAAACTCAATACGCTTATTGCCGAATACAACCAGACCCACGACAAAGATTTTCATGGCGCCTTTCCTTTGCTGGAAGATAAACTGGAGTATCTGCGCCGCTTAGCCCAGCGCTCCAGAGAGGATACTTCTTTTACGCTTTGGAATACTCGTGATGACGACCTGTTTAATGATATTCCGGCTTTTTTTCAGGAAGGGCTCTTAATGGAAAGGGACAGCCACGGTAATTTTCCTTTTTCGCAGGTTGAAACTGAAAAAGTCTTAATGGATCTGGTCAAAGATTATCTGAACATCCTAAAAGAACAGGGCCGTTACTGCTTTGGTATTTACAAAAGCTATTATCGCAAAACCCTGAAGCGGGCGGGTCTGAATCCGGAGGCCTATGGTCCGTTGCTATTTGAAAATTACGAACAGGCTGACATGTTATTGAGAAAATCGGCGATTATATCGTTGAAAACGTTAAAGCAGTCTCTGGTCGAAGCGAAAATGATCAAAGATAGTCAGGACATTCCGGCGGCGGTTGAAAAAATGTTTAAAAAGTCGGTGCCCTCTTTTAAAACCCAGAATCATTTTTACGGCTATGACGGCCGCGGAAATGACCCGACCCGATTTGATTGTGTCTATACCTACAATCTGGGGCTGACCGTATTCAGCCTGATCGCCAACGGAGCCACCGGTCAAATGGCCGCCATTCGCAACCTGGAGCAAGATTTTACCGAATGGGAACCGATCGGTATTCCCATTGCACCGCTGATGCATCTGGAAGAGCGAAAAGGCCGGCTAGCGCTTGTCCTGGAAAAGAGTATCGTCGATGTCCGTTCAGCTGCATTTCAGGTTGTAAAGGCCAATCGCGAAAAGTGGTTGGCGGCTGATTCAGCAGGCGACCATTTCAGAAAGCCCGGTCCCATAAGGTTTACAGGCAAAAGCGAAGAAGAGCGACCGATCACGCTTGAATTAAATGCCATTTGTTGATTGCAATGATAGGGGGTTTTCAGATAAGATAGTATCTGATTTTTGCATGAATATGAATATGGGATTTGATAACACCTGAATCACAGCGGCTGCTCTTGATAGCATCCGATCAGAAAGTGTCGGCCTTAAATTGAACCATCCTGACCGAATTTTATGACGCGCCCATGAAAACCCAGTTGAGCAAACAAATCAGCATTGCCAAACATATCATTGACGGAACGATTATAATTGATTCGGTCGATGAATTTAACGGCATGCTTCAAATTTTCCCCAATGACCCGGCTTTGCGCCGGGCTTATGCCGATCTGCTGGCTCGCAAACAAATACGCGATGCGGCCGCGCAGGCTTACCAGCATACCGCTGCCCTGTATGCGGATGCCGGTCTTTTGTTGCAGACGACTGTTTGTCAATTTCTAAAATGGCGCATTAAAAAACCATCGCCGGCCGAAACTCAAACACTGTGGGACACGTTACAGAAAAGCAGATATCATGAAATACCGACGAATGCATTCTTTTCGAGCCTGTCACATTCAGCACTTGTATCCGTAATCAAGCAATTCGAGTTGATTCGTCTGCCCGCCGGCGAGACGATCAGCAAAATCGGCAATGAAGAAAATGCGCTCTATTTTATTGTAGCCGGCGGCATCAAGGCCAGCACCTATGAGCCACTGAAAAATGCCGATACCAGCTCACCCAAATCACGCATTTATTTATCTGAAAATGATTTCTTCGGGCGCATTTACCCCTTAAACGAAACCCAACGCTCTTATTGTCATACCATCACCAGCGGTCAAACTGAACTGGTGAGAATCTTGCAGGATAATATGCGGCAGGTTTGCCGTCGACATCCTCGCGTTGAGCTGGCGATTATCGATTTGTTTAAGGTGCGATCCGAAAAAGAAAATATGGAAGCCTTACGTTCGGTTCGCAAGGCGAACCGGCATCACTTACCGCTCAAAATGAATCTGAAAATATGGCCGGGCTCTGCCGGTCACTATGGGCTTATTCTCGATGGGCTTTGCCGGGATATCTCTGTCGATGGGTTGTGTATTGTGCTGGATGCCAAATATGCCAATGTTTCATCCATATATAAATCCATCCAGAATGCAAAAATTGAAATGTCCATGCCAGCCGAGGCGGTTACAATTAAGGTGTTGGGTTCGATTGTCTGGAGCAAGGAAGTGTACGATGAGCAAGGCAGAACCGTCGCCCTGGGAATCCGGTTTGAGCAGATGTCGCCGCAAATGAGCGGATTATTGATGGTGTTTGCAAATCTGCTCAATACCTGCAGCGAACATTCAGCGGCGACCGTTGATATTGCAGCGAAACCGTTAATACGTTAAACCATCATCTAAATAGAGATTATTTGCGTTTTGGGATAAGACAAATTTTGGAATAACCAATGCAGTCGACTATTCATCGTATTCGTTTTCCAGGTTAAACCTTTGCTCGTCATCGATGACACCCATTTCCACGAGCAAATCGCCGATACCCGCATCGCGCAGATAGTCAATATCCATGATTTTAGCCGGGCTTTTTCCTTTAACGCTGAAAAACGTGTAGTGCAGATGCAGTGACGTTTTCT
>CAZJHF010000188.1:4587-7855 GCA_964545505.1 uncultured Desulfobacterales bacterium
TATATGAATAAATTAAAAAAACGCATGGGTAATCGTGTCGATATGGCCGATTACATGGTTCTGACCGCGATATTTCTGGGGGCGTTATACTGGGCCCTGGAATCCCTTCTTAATGTATTTTCGCCAGAGGAAATTAGTTTCTATCAAGAAATTTTCGGGTCCAATATCAGTGATGTGTGGCCGCGGCTGATCGTATTTTGCCTTTTTTTAATGTTTGGCTCCCACGTACAATTTACCATCAATGAACGCAACCGGGCGCTGGAAGCATTAAAAGAAAGTGAGGAAAAATACCGAACTATTCTCGAAAATATCGAAGAGGGTTACTATGAAATCGATTTTGAAGGGTATTTCATTTTTGTTAACGACTCGTTGAGTAAAATTCTCGGCGTTCCCAAAATGGATCTGCGATTTATGAATGTTTGGGATTTTATGGATGAAAAGAATGCCGGATTAATATATGAAATCTTTTTGGAGTGCCGCCGCAGCGGCAATCCCATCAAAGCCTTTGACTGCGAGTTTAACATCGAGGGGGCGATCTTATTCATTGAAGCTTCGGCTTCTTTACTACAGGATTCCAAGGGCTTGCCCATCGGATATCGAGGCGTACTGCGGGATCGGACCGAAAAAAAGAAAATGGAAATGGATTTATTGGAATCCTACAGGAAAGTACATGAAGCCCGCAGCGCAACAATTCTGGGCCTTGCCAAGCTTGCCGAATACCGCGACGAAGGTACCGGCACTCACCTGGAAAGAATTCGAGAGTATGCCAGAATTCTTGCGGTGCAATTGGCCAAGAATCCCCGGTTTGCGGACCGCATCGATCAGCAATATATTGACGACATTTACCAGTCTTCTATTCTGCACGATATTGGTAAAGTCGGCACGCCGGATGCGCTCCTACTAAAACCCGGGGAATTGACTGAAGAAGAATTTGATGTCATTAAGCGCCATACCCTGATGGGTGGCAATGCCTTAAAGGCGATCGAGTCTCAGATTGAGGGTACATCCTTCCTGGCCATGGGCAAGGAAATTGCTTACAACCACCACGAAAAATGGGACGGCTCAGGATACCCGCGCGGCCTCAAAGGCGAACAAATCCCCTTATCTGCGCGCATCATTGCGGTCGCCGATGTGTATGACGCCTTAACCACTAAACGATTCTACAAAGAAGCCTATTCTCACGCAAAAGCCAAATCGATGATCATCCGCTTAAAAGGCCAACACTTCGATCCGGAAATTATTGAAGCCTTTGTCGTTATAGAAGTCGAATTCAACCGCGTACGCCAAGAAAAACTCAGGCAGGAGACGGCCTTTACCCGGCAGCGGGTACAGGCTGCCGGCCGTTAGTTTGTTTCCATCCGCTAAAGTGACAACCAGCACAGAAAAATATATTCTCGCCATTGACCTGGGCACCTCCGGACCAAAATCAGCACTGATTTCCACCCGGGGTGAGGTCATTGATTATGAATTTGAAAACGTTGACCTGCTGATCCTGCCAGGTGGGGGTGCCGAGCAAATACCGGATCAATGGTGGCAGGCCGTCCTTAATACCGCCAAACGGGTCTTGCAAAGTAGCCGGGTAGCGGCTGCAGATATCATCTGCGTCAGTTGCACCACCCAATGGTCCGGCACGGTGGCCGTCGATTCAGGCGGTCAGGCCCTGGCCAATGCCATTATCTGGATGGACACGCGTGGCCGGCGCTATGTTGAGCAGGTCACCGGTGGATTGATGACTATTGAAGGCTACAGCCTGCCAAAGCTCAGTCGCTGGTTGCGCCTCACCGGTGGCGCCCCGGGACATGCCGGCAAAGATCCGATCGCACACATCCTGTTTTTAAAATCAGAATTTCCATTGGTATACCGCCAAACATTTAAATTTTTGGAGCCCAAAGATTATATTAATCTCCGGCTTACCGGCCGCTTTGCTGCCTCTTTCGACTCCATCGCACTTCACTGGATAACCGACAACCGTGATCTTGACCGCGTGGACTATGATGACAGGCTTTTGCGGATATTCGGTATTCCCCGCGAAAAATTCCCCGATCTCAAACGAGCGGTTGACATCCTGGGCCCGGTTAAAAAAGAAGTTGCACAAGAGCTGGGCCTTAGGCCACAGACGCCAGTTATAACCGGCACGCCGGACCTGCACAGTGCTGCGATCGGTTCCGGTGCGGTCAGAGATTTCGAAGGGCACCTATATGTGGGAACTTCGTCCTGGATCACCTGTCACGTACCGTTTAAAAAAACGGATCTGGTTCATAATATGGCGGCTCTGCCGTCGGCGATACCGAACCGTTATTTTATCGCCAATGAGCAGGAAACTGCCGGCGCCTGCTTAACCTTTCTAAAAGACAATATGATGCATCCGCAAGAGCGGGCGCCGAATGCGTATAAAATATTTGACGACATTGCCGGCAATGCGCCTGCCGGCAGCAACAATGTGATTTTCATGCCCTGGTTGTACGGTGAGCGAACGCCCGTCGAAAACGATTCGGTGCGTGCGGGATTGTTTAACATTTCATTGAGTACCACTCGCGCGCATGTCGTCAGAGCGATTTATGAAGGGGTGGCCTATAATTCAAGGTGGTTGCTGGGGTATGTTGAAAAATTTATCAAACGGCGCCTGGACCCGATCCACTTTATCGGCGGTGGTGCCAATTCCAGCGTCTGGTGCCAGATTTTTGCAGATGTTTTGAACCGCAGGATCAAGCAGGTCAAAGCGCCGATCCAGGCCAATTTGCGTGGCGCTGCGTTCCTGGCCTCCCTTGCACTGGGGCATCTTGCGGTTGAAGACATTCCCGATCAGGTCAAAATTTCCCGTACCTATCAGCCCGATCCAAATAACCGTAACCTCTATGATGGCTTGTACCGCCAGTTTTTAGAGCTGTACAAACGTAATCGGCGGATCTACAAACGCCTGAACCGTAGCCAGCGGCAGAAGGGGTATATCGATGAACGGATGCCTCAACAAAAATGATGAATGCCGCTGATTAAAGATTAGGTGAGGATGAATGGATATCAAAAAACTCAATGAAGGCCTCCTCGGGAGGCTAAATCCCAGAATTGCGACCTGGCTTTTTAACCGGTTCAAAAAACTACCGGCGGTCGAGCAAAAGGTAGAGCAGGAATTCGACAACCTGCTGGGCGATCTTGAAGCCGTCGTAAAGCCCTATCGGCAGCAGTTTGACACCTATGCCGCCCTACCGGACACGGGCCGCGAAGCGTCAGCCATCATAGCGGAAATGCAGGCCCTGTCTGACCTGGAGCA
>CAZJHF010000189.1:0-7839 GCA_964545505.1 uncultured Desulfobacterales bacterium
TACCGCAGCCGGATTGGCATACCCGATTGCCGATTACGCTATAAATGAAATGGGGATGAAAAATTTTGCTGTCATGACGCGCAACGACGGCTATGGCACATCAATTACCGATTTCTTCAAGAAAAAAGTACAAGAATTAGGTGGTACAGTAACGACCGCACAGGCCTACCAGCCGGCAGAAAAGGATTTTAAAGCCTATCTGATTAAAATACAGGCGACCAAATCAGATGCCGTGATGTTGACCGGGTTCTTTGCCGATTCAGGGCTTATCACCAAACAAGCGGGTGAATTGGGAATTACGCCAAAAATTATTGGGCAGAATACGTTGACGGCTCCCAGCTACCGCAAAATTGCAGGCGCGGCCAGCGAAGGTGCTATTTTTTCAGCCAATTATCTCCCCGGGGTTGTGAAAACGAATGCAGCCGAAAAATTTATCAAAGACTGGAAGAAAAAACACGGCAAAATGCCAGAGGTCTATGCGGCACATGGTTATGATGCCCTGGCGGTTATTCTGAAAGCCATGAAGATGGGTGATCCGACATCTGCCAGTATTCAAAAAAACCTTCTCAAAATCACCAACTTTGATGGTGCCAGCGGAACCATCAAAAAATTCAACTCCAATGGGGATGTGGAAAAAGATGTTGTGATCGTTAAAATTGAAGGGGACAAACTTATTCCTTTGAAAACCTATTTGGTAACTGAATAAGGATTGTTCCATCTGAATGACTTGGAGGAGAAGACTAGGAGCAAAATGGCTGCTATTCTTCTCCTCAAAACACACAAGTTCAGAGGATAGTAAAGAAGAGGTCAGTCATGATTGTTGCTATTATCGTAAATGGAATTGCCATGGGCTGTATTTATGGCCTGGTGGCCCTGGGGTTTAGCCTGATCTTTCGGGCAATGGGGCTTATTAATTTCGCCCAGGGAGAGATGTTGACCGTCGGTGCGCTGATGGGTTTTTCAATGATCGTTTCCTTCAAACTACCTTACTTTGTTGGCGTGATTATCGCCATCACCTCCGGTGGTTTAGTGGCGCTGGTAATCGAGCGGCTCGTTTATGCACCGATCCGAAGGAAAGAGGAGGTTACCTCTGCGCGGTCGGTTTTTGTCACCATTGCAATGTTGATCATCATTGCCAACGGGGCGAAAGCTATCTGGGGCTCGGATGCCTATTCATATCCGACCATCGGCTCAGTGATTCAAGTCGGCTCAATGCGAATTGCCAGCAATTATCTTCTTGTTATCGCCATTACCGCAATTGTTATGGTTGTTTTAAATTTTGTCCTTTACCGGACCAAAGTAGGGCTTGCCATGCGTGCATATGCCGATGATGCGCCAACGGCCAGCCTGATGGGTATTTTAGGTAGCAAGGTGGCAAATGCCACCTCCTTTTTAAGCGGTGCCCTCGGTGCCTTGGGGGGGGTACTTTTAGCCCAGATTTATTATGCATCCTATGGCCTTGGTGGATTTGGTTTAAAAGCCTTTGCAGCCGCTGTTCTTGGAGGCCTGGGCAGCGTTTCCGGTGCAGTCGTAGGAGGCCTGATTTTAGGTCTATTTGAGAACTTTGTCTCAATCAGCATATCGACAGCCTATAAGGATGCCATCGTTTTTGCGGTTTTCATTGGCGTTTTGCTGTTTAAACCATCAGGGATTTTTAAGACCTGACTTCAGCCATTCTTTTCAGGTAACCGCTTTCAGGTAGAGCAGTTTTTTTAATATACTAAAAGACCTGAAAGGTCCTAATTTAATCATTTATTTTTTTCGCGAGTAAAATACGATGACACATACACGCAAAGTTGCCAGAATATTAATTGAAATAGGGGCGATGCTGCTCTTAGCCTTCGGCATCAAATTTGTAGTACACGAGCCTTATTTACAGGGCATTGTGCTTAATGGGATTTTGTTTTCAATCGTTGCACTTGGTCTTCAGCTGATCATGGGGTATGCGGGGCAGATTTCACTCGGACAAGCAGCCTTTGTCGGCATCGGTGCCTACACATCGGTCCTGATGACCAAAGCCGGTATCTCTTTCTGGTTGGCGCTTCCGGTTGCGGGATTGGTTGCAGGGTTAGGCGGCTTTTTGATGAGTCCCATTGTCAGGCTGGCGGGAGTGTATTTTGCAATGGCCTCTTTGGCATTTAATATTTCGATGTCCGCCGTGTTTTCAAATTGGGATGCGGTTACGAATGCGACCAAGGGCATTATCGATATTCCGTTTCCTACGCTGGGATCCATAACTATCAGCAGCTCGGGGGATTTTTTAACTTTATCGATTATTGTAATCTGGCTGCAGTGGAGAGTTTACCAGAATATTTCCAATGCAGGTTTTGGTCGTGTATTAAGGTCGATCGGTGATAACGAAACGGCCACAATCGCAGCCGGGGTAAACACCACAGTTTACAAAATGAAGGTGATTTTTGTTGGCTGTTTTATGGCGGGTGTCGCCGGTGCCATTATGGGGCACTACAAAGGTATCGTCAGCCCGGAGCCGTTTACGATATGGCAATCTATTTATTTCGCACTCATGCTCGTCATCGGCGGACTGGGAAGTCTGCGAGGAGCCATTATTGGTGCGTTCGCACTGACCTTCGCCTCTGAATACATTGCGGCTTACGCGGCGCAGCATCGTATGTTGTTCTACGGCATTATTATGCTTTTGTTTATGCTTTTTCTCCCCGGCGGTTTGGACGGAATTCTAAAAAGAATTTTGAGTGTGATCACACCAAAATTCGCAAAGTCCGCCCGCTCTGACATGAGTGCAGTGGAAAAATCCTAACCTTTTCCTTCAGGAGACGGCAAATGAGTATACTCGAGGTCAAAGGTCTTACAAAAAATTTCGGTGGCCTGACCGCTGTGAACGACGTGGATTTTGATCTTCCCGAAGGGCAAATTACCGGTTTGATCGGACCCAATGGTGCAGGCAAAACCACGATCATCAATCTGATTACCGGATTTCTACCTGCAACTGAAGGCGGTATTTATTTTGAAACCAAAGAAATTACCTCGATGTCCGCTTATAAGGTCGCTCAGACGGGACTTGCCAGGACATTTCAAATTACCCAAATTATCGAATCCTTCACGGTTCTTGAAAATATTATGATGGGGACCCATTCGAACCTTCATTTTGGATTGCTCGCTGGCATGTTTCATTCACCCAAGGAGCGAAGGCAGCATAAAGAATCACTGAGTATTGCTGAGGAGGTCGTCGCATTCTTGGATCTTGAAGATAAGCGGGATATCGTCTGTGGTCATCTGCCTTACGGAGAAAAGCGCACTGTTGAGCTGGGCCGCGTTCTGGCTGCAAAACCGAAGTTGATACTGTTGGATGAGCCGGCGGCCGGGCTTAATACCACCGAGAGGAACGTGCTGATCAACGTTATTCAGAGGATCAAAGAACAGGGACAGACAATTCTACTGATCGAGCACGATATGAAAATTGTGATGGGCATCAGCAACAAGATTATCGTTATTAATTTCGGGGTTAAGATCGCCGACGGCACGCCCGAAGAAATCCAACAAAACCCTCAGGTCATCGAGGCATATTTAGGATGAGGTACATATTGTAATGCTTGAGATAAATAATGCAATTATCCATTACGGTGAAGCTGTCGCGGTTCGAGAAGCTTCTGTTAAGGTAGAGCCCGGTGAACTTGTCTGCCTGTTGGGCCCCAACGGCGCGGGCAAGACAACGCTTCTAAATACCATCTGTGGGCTTATTCGTCCCACGGAGGGGACAATCAATTTCCTGGGCAGTGATATCAACAGCCTGTCTGCGGCCGCAATTCAGCGCATGGGAATCAGCCAGGTGCCCGAAGGTCGCAAAATTTTTCCGAGCCTGACAGTTCTCGAAAATCTCAAAATTGGCGCCTATTCATCGAGTGACGACACGGCCATCAAAAAGGATCTTGAGCGCTATACAGAGATGTTCCCGATTCTTGAATCGCGCAAAAATCAAAAGGGCGGTAGCCTCAGTGGCGGTGAGCAACAAATCGTAGCCATTATTAGAGCCCTCATGAGCAGGCCCAAGCTGATATTATTAGATGAACCCTCGTTGGGTCTTGCGCCGTTGATCATCAAGAGGATCTATGAAATTATTAATGATATTCATCAACAAAACACAGCCATTCTTTTGGTGGAGCAAAATGCGCGCGTGGCGCTGGAAATATCCTCGCGCGCTTACATTATGGATGCCGGCAAAGTTGTGGTGAGTGGTCCTTCCCAAGAAATTGCTTCCAGTGATGAAGTAAAAAAGGCCTATTTGGGTGAATAGGGTGGCCGCAGTAAGCGGCCGACTTACTTATAACACGTTGCTGATTTCAAAAAAATCTTAAGGAAACACAGAAATGGCGAAGAATTTTACCCAGTTAATGGTAAATGGTCAATCGTATGAGCTTGTACTTGAACCGCAGTGGACACTGTCTTTCGTCCTGAGGAATAAACTGGGACTGACCGGTTCCAAGGAAGCCTGTGCTGAAGGAGCTTGCGGGGCATGTACCGTAATCGTAGATGGTCGCGCGGTTCCATCTTGCATGATGCTGGCAATTGAACAAGAGGGCAAGAATATTGAAACCATTGAAGGCCTGTTCAAACAAGGGCGCGCTCATTTCATTCAAGAAGCATGGCTTGAAGAATACGGAGCGCAGTGTGGTTTTTGTTCTCCTGGAATGATAATGAGCACCAAAGCGCTGCTAGACAAAAATCCGCAACCAACACAGAGCGAAATTAAAGCAGCGCTGGCCGGCAATATTTGTATTTGCAGTAACTATGAACACATCTTAAATTCCGTAAAGCTCGCTTCCGACAAACTTCAAAGGAGGCCTAAGCATGCCTGATCAGCTTTCGACGCTGGGCAAAAATGTCAGACAAAAAGATGGTTGTCCGCGGGTGACCGGCCAAGCCCTGTATTATTCCGATGTGGCGATAACCGATATGCTGCACGCCAAAATGCTCAGGAGTCCTTATCCCCAGGCAGATATCGTAAGGATTGACACCCGCAAAGCGGAAGCCATTCCCGGGGTGGAATTGGTCATGACACATCTCAATTATCCCAAGGCATTTCGCAAGGACTTACACTATGTTGGTGAACATGTCGCCGCCGTAATCGCCGTGGATGAGGAGACTGCCGAGGCTGCTCTTGAATTAATCGAGATCGAATACGATCCGCAGCCTTTCGTCCTCAGCTTAGAGGATGCGATTAAACCCGATGCGCCCCAAGTTTTTCCGGGACAGCCCAATTGCCACGACTGGGAGTTTAGCTATTATCTGAGCGAGAAAGATCCGGAAAGCGGCCTGTGGACCCAAAAAGAATTGCATGACTTTTATGGCTTTGGTGATACCCGGCAAGGTCTTAAAGCGGCCGATGTGATCATAGCAGAAAAGGGGTTGAAATATGCCTATTGCAAGTCACCGGCCATGAATCCGCGCGGTTGCCTCATGAGTTATCGAAACGAAAAACTGACCGTTTACACTCACAGCCAGGGGATGCATTACGAAAAAGGGGCGCTTGCAGGCGCGCTGGGTTTGGCCGTCCATCAGATTAATTGCGTTTCGCCCTATATCGGTTCCAGTTTTGGCGGCAAGATCGCTGACCCCGGGGATATTAACCGTCCGTCCCATTATCTTCTCATTGCCGGATTCGCTACGCTGACGCTTCTCAAACCGGTAAGATGTGTTTATACCAGAGAAGAAGAGATGCTTTGTAGCTGGTCCAGAGGTAGTCTGTCTAATGTCAAGATGGGATTTAAAAAAGATGGAACCTTGACCACGATCGATTTTGACCACTGGGTCGAAGTAGGTGTCGGCGGTGATAAATGGACGGTGAAAAACGCCATGCTGGCCACAGGAACCACCCTGTATTCCCATAATTGCAAACATGTGCGCGGGAAAATTCGATACGTTCATACCAACCGTTTTACTTGCGTCGGCTGGCAAGGATATGGTGCGCCCGAGGGTCACTATGCCATGGAAACCATGATGGACATGGCCGCCGAAAAACTGGGTATCGATCCTGTGGAACTTCGAAAAAAGAACCACATGCGGGCCGGCGATATTGATGCCGGGTGGGATCCGCTGGATTACAAATCTTGCTTCATTTCTGGAAGTGGGATTTCAGAGTGCCTCGATGCCGGGGCTGAGCGCGTCGACTGGAAAAAGCAATGGAAGCCGCCCGATCAAAAAACCGGCCGCATACGCCATGGATTGGGTGTCGCCATCTTTTGCATGGGTGCGGGTCGGCCTGGGCCCGGGAACTCGACTTCGGCGATGGTAAAGGTTTTTCCTGACGGAACGGCCAAACTGGTTTCAGCCCTGGCGGATATGGGCCAGGGGCAGCATACCGTTCAATGCCAGATTGTCGCCGAAGTACTGGGTATTTCCTACGAAAATGTAGGTATTGTCTGCCATGATACAGATTCGACACCGTGGGCCACCCTGGTTGCCAACAGCTGCGGCACCTGGGTACAGGGTTGGGCGACCTATGAGGCGGCCATGGAGGCGCGCCGAAAGGTTCTGGATCTAGCGGCCACCAAAATGGAGGCGAATCCGTTGGATCTGGAAATCAAGGAGGGGGCTATTTTTCACAAAGAAGTGCCGGCGAAGAAAATAAGTTTCGAAGAAGCTTTCGGACCGTTAGGAATCTATGGCGGCAATCACGAGGTGGTTGGCTATTACTATCATGATAACCCCCATCCGCGCTGCTTAAAAGATGGGCAGCCCGGACAGCTATATATCCCAAAGGAGAAGGGGGCGCAATTCGTTTCTCTCGATGTGGACACTGACACCGGCATGATCAGCAATGTTCGCGTGGTTGTTGCCCAGAACGTAGGCCGCGCCCTGAATCCAAAAATCGTGGAGGGTCAGTTTCTGAATGCGCGCCACGGTGTTGAAAATGCGATCCTTGGTAGTGACTGCATTGTGGATAAAAAAAGCGGTCGTTTGCTAAACGCCAATTGGATCGAATACAAGCCGACGACAATTCTGGATTGCGAAGTTGACCCCATCATCATCGAGAAACCCGGGGATCCATCCCATCCTTTTGGTGCAACCGCCTGTGGGGAGGGAGCGGCTTGCCCCACACTGGCCGTGTTTTCCAATGCCATTTACAATGCGATTGGAGTTCGTATAAAAGAAACACCCTTTACACCCGACAAAATCCTAACGGCACTGGGTAAGGTCAAGGGAAAACAAAAATGAGAAGATTTGAACACATTAATGCGAAAACAGTCAAAGAGGCCGTGGCGAATCTGAATAAATATAATGGTTCCGCAAAAGCCATTGCTGGTGGGACGGATTTGTTGGGTGCCCTTCGTGACGGCATCTGGCCGGACTCACCCGCGGCCATTATCAATCTTAAGTCTATTTCGGGTCTGAGTTATATTAAAGAGGGAACTCAAGGGTTGAAGATTGGCGCGTTAACGACATTAAGCGATATCGCGGAATCTGCCTTAGTCGCAAAGAACTACACCGCGCTGGCGGATGCAGCCCGACGTACAGCTTCCCCCTTACTTCGAAATTTGGGCACCCTGGCTGGTAACATCTGTCAGGAGAACAGATGCTGGTATTACCGCTATCCCGAAAAGCTGAGCGGTCGAATTGATTGTGCACGCAAAGGCGGCAAGACGTGCCCTGCGGTGCAAGGTGATAACCGCTACCATTCCATCTTCGGCGCGGTTAATAAATGCATCGCTGTCAACCCAAGCGACACGGCCCCGGCATTGGTAGCGCTTGCCGCCATCATCAAGACCACCAAGCGCAGCATCCCTGTTGATGACTTCTTTACTGCCAATAAGGGGATGAAATCAACGGTTCTGGATGCTGATGAAATCATTACCGAAATCCGGC
>CAZJHF010000190.1:0-7833 GCA_964545505.1 uncultured Desulfobacterales bacterium
AACAGGATTGATTAGATATTGTTTTTGGCTTTCCGGATGAAAGCCAAAAAAGTCAATCGCCTTCGGCGAAAAAATAATTGTGTTTAAATCTAAAGTAGGTCAAAAGTACTCTTCTCTGGTAGTTAACTTTGTTGAGATTTTCCCGCCCGGAGGGCGGGATTGGGTTTCGCCACTTTCTTCTGGAAAGTGGCGAAGAAAAGAAATCCAAAATAATCCTGTTAATCCTGTCTAATAGTATGTTTTTTTAAGGATGGGTCTAAAATTAAGAGAAATACCAAGGTCGGTTTACATCCGATATATTCTGCTGAATATACCGGGTTTGGCGGCTGTCATTCTGATTTTGATTATCATCGAGCACTGGGTCGTCTTGCCCGCATGGCTTTTCTGGAGTATTATTGGTTTCTGGATTATTAAAGACGTCGTGCTGTTTCCGGTTGTATGGCGGGCCTATGATTGGGAACGTCCCGGCCGCTCACGGTCAATGATCGGCGAGCAAGGGGTTGCCAGGGATCGACTGGCGCCCTCGGGTTATGTACAGGTCCGCGGTGAACTCTGGCGGGCCGAAAAATTGGGTGACGGGCCACCGATCGAGGCCGGGCAGCCGGTCCAGATTGTCCAAATGGAGGGGCTTACCCTGTATGTTAAACAGGGAAATGCCATGGAATAAGAGCATAGCGATTCAGACGATGAATGTTATTTTGGGGAGGTTATCATGGGGCGCTGGGTTAAGCGGATTGTGCTTGGAGCTGGATTAGTTTTGATTCTGTTATTGGTTGGGGCCGGCTGGTACCTGTCCGATACCCTTCCGATCAGCTCCGGCCATACGGCAAAAACCATCTGCTCCAACGTGTTTATCTCCGGTCGCGATGCGGAAAATGTTTTTAAAGAAGACATTGCGCCCCTTCACTTTCTTTTTGCCATTACGGATTTTATGGTTGATCCGCAAACTAAAACAGTCAGTGCCGACGCCTTTGGTCTTGCCAAGCTGCGTGCGATTTACCGCGATGGCTGCGGTTGTACGATTCTCAGAGGCATACCCGAAAATGAATTTAGAAAACAGGAGATTGGGTATATCCCGCCTCCCCAATATTTGTCGAAACAGCGCTCGAAATTGCCATGGCCGGCCGGTAATCACGGACCGGTTGTTTCTCTGCCGTCGGGGATTGATGACGGAAAGCTCGAAAGGGCCATCGAAGCGGCCTTTGCCGAACCGGGCCTACAGAACCCGCGCAAGACCCGTGCAGTTGTGGTTGTCTACGACGGAAAGCTGATCGCTGAACGGTATGCACCGGGGTTCGATCTGAACACGCCGCAGCTGGGATGGTCAATGAGCAAAAGCGTGACCAACGCGTTAGTGGGCCTTGTGGTAAAAGAAGGCAAGCTTCAACTAAACAGCCCTTCACCGGTGCCGGAGTGGCAGCTTGCAGATGACCCCCGCCAAAACATCACCCTTGACCAACTGATGCGCATGAGTGCCGGGCTTGAGTTCAATGAAGCTTATGCGCCCTTTTCCGATGCGGTGTATATGTTTTACGATAGTCATGACTTTGCAGCCTATGCCGCATTAAAGCCGCTTGAAGCTGAACCGGACACGAAGTGGAATTATTCCAGCGGCGCGGCCAATATCATTGCCCGGATTGTCAGGACGGCTATTGAGAAAGAACACGAAAATTATTACGAATACCTGTACCGGAATCTATTTCATAAAATTGGTATGTTCAGTCTGGTTATGGAACCGGATCCTTCCGGTACGTTTGTCGGCTCCTCTTATATGTTAGCAACGCCAAGGGACTGGGCTCGGTTCGGTCTTTTTTACCTGCAAGACGGCGTCTGGAATGGCGAACGAATTCTGCCGCAAGGCTGGGTGACGTATACCACGACCCCCACATCTCAAGCACCCAAAGGAGAGTACGGTGCTCTTTTCTGGCTGAATGCGGGTGCTGCGGGAAATCCATCAGATCGACTGATGCCGTCGGTGCCGCGGGATACCTTTTATGCCCGTGGATTCCAGGAGCAGCGCGTATTTATTATTCCGTCAAAGAAATTAGTCCTGGTTCGTTTCGGTGCCACCTCTGATAAAAGCGCCTGGAGTGACGATGCCTTTGTTGCCGACGTTTTGGCCGCTTTACCAAAATAATTCAGGCACCAAGATCCGGTCTTTAGCTTTCCCTGATAGCAGATTATTTATTTTGGACCGCTGGTATTTGTGCTATAGTTTAAGGTTAGCAACCTGAGCCTGTCCTAAACAGGTTGACGCTCTACTGATCAGGGTATGGATCTGACCATGGATACTGATACAGCCGACAACGATAATATAATCGACTGTCCTCAATGCAGCATCAAAAATCCCATTGAGTCTGATATTTGCTACCATTGCGGCGCAGCCCTGCATGAGGCTCCCACCCCGCAGACAAACCGAAAGCGGATTTCCGTAGTTTTATTTATCCTGCTGTCCGTGGGGGTGCTTTATTTCTTTTATGATTCTAATCGATCCGGCGCTCCGCCATCAAAAAACAAAACGGTTTCTGCCGAAAAGGCGAAACCCAGCCGCGAACCCGAGCCCTTACCTGCAAAGACGTCTTTTGTAAAAGCCGGCCCGTCGGGCGAAGCTGAACCTTTCAACATTCCGACCGGTTTGCTGCGGATAAGGGATATTGTTGGAAAGCTACTTTCGGAAACGACCGTACCGGTTGTCGGCGGCGGCTGGGTTGCGGTGCCAACCCGCCAGACGGTGGGGGGGTATAGCTGGATTCTTCAGATGGCTTCCGGTGTTCGTCAGACCATTGAAGGCGGTATCGTTAACGATCAGGAACAAATCAGTCTGTGGCGTATTCGCGAGGATCAAATTATAGACAGTCCGGATCTGTATCCGTGGTCGGCGGACATCCCCTTGACCTGGATGGCGCTCAGATCTTCTGACCCGCCGGAGCGCATTGACATCGGAGATGTCACGGTGCAGGGCAATTTTATGAAAGGCGCCGTTCCAGGTGATATTGATGAAGCCGGCATATTTATTCAGAAAGGCCGCGTGGTTGGCTGGACTTTCGGTGATCCGGACCCCGGTGCTTTTTTATGGATAGGTGAAGAGGGGCGTAATTTAAAAGCGGATATCCGGGTTGACGACTATTATCGACTCAGCTTCGCCAACAGCCGGGAAGAAGAATTTGTGCGGGCGCTGGCCTTAGGTGATGAATATTCAAATTTGGATCGTCTGGAGGCTTTTGCCCGGGCTTTTCGTTTCGAATCCAGGCTGTCGCCTAACCAGATACCGGATTACCTCAAACCCGAAGTGATAATCAGCCAATTGCGCCTGGTGCTGTCGCGTGCGGCTCAGGAAGGCTCTGGCGGCCAGGCGGCCTCTTATTTCGATGCTGAAATTCTCGCACAGGCCGGCGATATTTCATTGATGTTGGATGTGGCCGCTTTGACGGTCGAAAGCAATGGCCAGGAAGACGCCATTAACTTAATGGAAACCGTCAGCGAATCAATAGCGCCTAAAGACGATCAGGAAAAAACACGCTTCAACGAACTCCAATCCGTACTTTATCAAAGCTGGTTGAATGAGTTGCTTGAAGGTGGCGATATTCAAGAAGGCTGGCAGGTGTTTGCCCGCGGTGGCCAGCAGCAGCCGAATGATCCTAACATATATTTGTTCGGTGTAAAATTGGCTCTGGCAGAAGGTGATTGGGAAACAGCGGAACGGCTGCTGGCAGCCAGAGATTATCCACCGGCCATGAGCAGTGAGGTCAGGGGACTGCAGTCTGTAATCTCCGAATTAAAAGGCCGGTCGTCTATGATCGTTATTCAATTTGCACCCGGCACACGCCAGATACCGGTGACGGCGTCACTCAATCGGGATATTGCGCAAGATTTTATTGTTGATACCGGCGCTTCGATGGTCACCATTCCCTTTTCAACCGTCAGAACGCTCGGAATTGTCATTTCCGTTCGCAATCCGCGCCGTAAGGTATTTACAGCCAGCGGTGAACTTTATGCGCCTGAAGTTGTTTTGGATTCGATCATGCTTGAGGGCTATGAAGTCAACAACGTAAAAGCACTGGTGATGGATCTTCCCAATCAACCCAATGTGGGGCTACTGGGTTTAAATTATTTACGACGTTTTCGAATGGATTTGAATACGGATGAAGGCCTGCTGATGCTGGCACCCAAGTAGGCTGGGCCCCAAAGGGCGACCGGCTGATTGAAAAAGTAATTTTAAAAATCCTCGATAACACTTCCTTTTTCCACGTAATTTTCGATATGGCTCTGGGCATTGGCCAAAGAATGCATCGCCGCTTCGAATCGCGCAAAAACCGGATCTTCTTCACCCAGCTGGGACCGGGCTTTTTGCAGGACTTTCAACCCCTGGGCCAGATGGGCATTTATCTCTTTTAAAATGGCCTTGCGGCAGCGGTGCCGTTCACGCTCTCTGGTAATCACCGGCAACAATCGCTGGATGGAATACTCGACCAGTGCGTCGCGCGGGGTATTGAATTTGCGTGATGTTTCTTCCAGACAGGAAAGTGTTCGCCGGCTGACGACATATGTTTTTTGAATTCGATCCAGCGTGCCAAAAGCCTCGTATTCGACCTCGTTTGCGATCATGTTCAACGATTGGGCGTCTTCGATCAGATGATCAAACAGGGATTTTTGTTTGATCCCCAGATGCGTGGCGACAATGCTGAGCACATCGATCGCCCGCGCTGATAACTTAAATGTTGCCCGTACCGATTGTCTTCCCCTCAGATCGGCTGATGACGGCAACGGGATGTCTAATTCGTCAAAAGGTGCGCCTTTATCTCTTTTTGCCATTTTCGCCTGCCTTTTTTATGTTCTTACCCATCGTCAAGTTACATTACCAATAACATTATACATATTAAATCATATGGCAATTAGCCGGAATGAATTATTTTGCATTACATATTTTAAGCAAAAAGTAAATCCAAGTCTTTAGATTTCAAATGTCAACAAACAGAGGACAGAAAACAGATGTCAGATTGAATGTTTTTTATTTATTTTTATCATCTGTCATCTGACCTCTGACTTTTGTCTTCTGACACCCGACACCTAAAAATGCAGCAAAAATAAAAGCAGCACGTTTTCTGTGACAAATTAAGCAAGTAGTGAAAGGGGGGCTATTGAAAGCGGTCGTAGATGGTTTGGTATTGGCTTTCGTCAATATAGGCATAGCGTCTGAGAGCATCCAGAATCCAGCGGGCTTTCCATTTCAGCGAGTCGCTATTTTCGGTCGGATTAATTTTTAACGGTCGCGGAATAACGGCCACCAGGCGTACGATTTCCTCCAGCGTTAACTGGCCAACCGCCTTGTTAAAATAATGCTCAGCGGCCATCTGCACCCCGAATATCCCCGGTCCCCATTCGATCACATTGAGATAAAGTTCAAAAATTCGATCTTTAGGAAGGTCTTTTTCCAGCCTGAGGGTGATCAATAATTCCTTTATTTTGCGAATGATGCTTTTGTCGGTGGAAAGATACAGGTTTTTAGCCAGCTGCTGGGTGATGGTGCTGGCGCCGCGAGCATATTCCCCTTTTTGCCAATTCTTTTTTATGGCCGCTTTCAGCTCCGCAAAATCGATGCCCTTGTGTTGATAAAAGCTGGCATCTTCGGTAACCCTCACTGTTTCTCGCAACAGTTTGGGTATGGCTTTCAATTCAATCCATTTCTGTCGGATACGGAAGGAGGCATCGGTTTTCTTCGCCTCCCTGTAGCGTTGCACCATCAAGGCCGTTGATCTGGGGTTTTTGATTTTTAACTCACTCACATCGGGTAACCCCACATAAAAATAAAATCCCCCGACGACCACAACCACCAGGATGGCGATGCCGATTATTTTAAAGACTTTTTTCATTGGGTGCTGAATTCTTTTTTTAACTGCACAGAACACTCAGGTGGAAATTCACTATTTGCCCTGCGACCTTGGGATGAAGAACTCTTATAAGCTATTTAATAGCCGGATTTAGGAATGAAATAAAGAAGTTTTTAAAATAAAAAGGCGGCGCACCATTTGGGAACACCGCCTTTTTTGCCATTTAAATTGTGCATGAACAATAATACTTATTTCTAAAGAAAAAAACTCGTTAGTTTCCAGATTGGAAATGAGCAATTTTTTTGATGAGCACGGCCGCACAAGGGTTTCCGACAAGGCGTACTCATAGTACGTTGCAGGCGGAAAACCCGCGGAGAACACAGCTCATCAAGACAAGGCGAAAAAGGGCCATTTCCGGCTGGAAACTAATTGACTTCTTCGTACTCCGCATCCACAACCTCTTCCTCGTCGACTCCAGGTGACGAACCGCTGGACGAATTGTGAGCGCTCGCTGAATATGCATCCTGAGTATGTCCGCCGGGTGAGGCTTGCTGATACGCAGAAGCGGCCAGCTTATGGGACACCTGGCTCAAAGCTTCAGTCAGTCGCTTGATCTCGGCGCTGTTTTGCCCTTCGATTTCACCCTTGAGGCTGGTGATCGCCTGCTCGACTTCAGCTTTGATACCACTGTCCAGCTTATCGCCCAATTCATTCAGGGTTTTTTCAGTGGCGTATATGAGTGTATCCGCTGAATTGCGGGCATCGGTCAGCTCTTTTTTGCGCTGATCCTCATCGGCATGTAGCTCGGCATCCTTGACCAGACGATCAATTTCTTCCTGGGATAATCCGGAAGAATGGGTTATTTTAATCGACTGCTGTTTGCCGGTGGCCATATCCTTGGCCGATACTTCTACAATCCCATTGGCATCGATATCAAAAGACACTTCAATCTGGGGTGTCCCGCGAGGTGCGGGTGCAATTCCGGTCAGCTCGAAGCGCCCCAGCGTTTTGTTATCCGAGGACATTTCGCGTTCACCCTGAAGCACGTGAACCGATACGGCCGGCTGGTTGTCTTCGGCAGTTGTGAAGGTTTCGCTTTTCTTGGCCGGGATGGTTGTATTTTTTTCAATCAACCGGGTCATCACACCGCCCAGGGTCTCAATGCCCAGCGAAAGCGGCGTAACATCCAGCAATAATACATCAGAAACATCGCCTTTTAAAACACCGCCCTGAATGGCAGCGCCCATGGCGACCACTTCATCCGGATTAACCCCTTTGCTTGGTTCTTTGCCAAAGATTTTGGCAACGCGTTCCTGAACGGCCGGCATACGGATCATACCGCCTACCAGGATAACCGAATCAATGTCTGCCGCAGAAAGGCCGGCATCTTTGAGGGCCGTACGGCACGGTTGTTCCAGTTTGTCCAGCAGTTCACCAACCAGGCTCTCAAGCTTGGCGCGGCTGACCTTGATATTCAAATGCTTGGGACCGCTGGCGTCAGCAGTGATAAACGGCAGATTGACATCGGTCTCAACCGAAGCCGACAGTTCAATTTTGGCTTTTTCAGCGGCTTCTTTTAAACGCTGCAGAGCCATCTTGTCAGTTCTCAGATCAAGGCCCTGATCCTTTTTAAATTCATCGGCCAGATAATCAATCAATTTGAGATCGAAATCTTCACCACCTAAATGGGTGTCTCCGTTGGTGGCTTTGACTTCAAAAACACCGTCACCGATTTCAAGAATCGATACGTCGAAGGTGCCGCCGCCCAGGTCGAACACCACGATTTTTTCATCGCTTTTCTTATCCAGACCGTAGGCCAGAGATGCCGCCGTGGGCTCATTGATAATACGCAATACATTCAGCCCGGCTATCTTCCCGGCATCTTTGGTGGCCTGGCGTTGACTGTCGTTAAAATAGGCCGGTACGGTAATGACCGCATCATTAACCGTTTCACCCAGATATTCCTCAGCCGCCTTTTTAATGTTGGCCAGAATAAAAGATGAAA
>CAZJHF010000191.1:0-7829 GCA_964545505.1 uncultured Desulfobacterales bacterium
GCGTTGTGGCCGACTGCAGCGGCCATGGCGGTCGCCCTGCTCCTACAAATCGGCGTTAATCTGGCCAATGATTATTTTGACTATATCAAGTGCATCGATACCCGGGACCGCCTGGGGCCGCCCCGCGTAACCCAGAGCGGACTGATTCCGGCCAGACAGGTCAAAACCGGTATTCTGGTTGTCATTATTCTGAGCACCATCCCGGGCCTCTATCTGGCCAGCGTGGGCGGCTGGCCGGTTATTTTAATCGGATTGTTTTGTTTTTCGGCGGCACTGGCCTATAGCGGTGGGCCTTTTCCGCTGGCATCCCATGGGCTCGGTGATATTTTTGTATTTATTTTCTTTGGTCTGGTGGCGGTTTGCGGCACCTATTATGTCCAGGCGCTGCAGTTAACCCCGATGGTCTGGTTGATGGGCGCCATCCAGGGGCTGCTGATCACCGCCATTCTGGTGGTGAATAATCTCAGAGACATTCAAACAGACCGCCGCAGCGGCAAGCGCACCCTGGCGGTCATGATCGGCGAACGCGGCTCCAGAATTGAATACCTGCTGTTGCTCGCCATTGCATATGCCATTCCGTTCATCCTCTGGCTGGGCGGCGTAAGTTCGGCCTGGGTGATTCTGCCGCTCCTTTCCCTGCCCCTGGCGATTTATTTAACGCGCCTCATCTGGAAAAGCTCAGGTGGTCCGGTTCTTAATGAAGCGCTGGCCCATACTGCGAAACTGGTTCTGGTCTACAGTTTGCTACTATCCATTGGCCTCATCCTCTAATTAGAAGCTATCTCAAAAAGGCATCTAACGCTCAAGGGCTGTGTTATCCAGGATAAATGAATTACACATCTATTTCTATGTAGATTAAGGTGTGCATCAAACCGATTTTAACGGGCTCCATCCCGCTATGCGGGGACCTTCGGCTGGCTCAACCGGCTTAACCGGCTAACTTAAGTGAGATCACTTTTAGTAGTCCCATGGAGGATCATCACTGACCTGCGGTGCGGGCGCGAGCGTTTTCAATGGGGTGGGATCTTCTTCAATTTGATTGAGAAAAAAGGTGTCTTCGCGCGAGATAAATTCTTCATCCAGATGTTGACCCCAGAGAAGCAACCCTCCTTTTAGGGTGGTTCCTTTTTGATAATGCCGCGCTAACAATTCCTGATCTTTTTCGGAAAGAACAAGGGTTGTTCCACTGTGAGATGCAGCACGGATGATCATCGGTTTCGGCCCCAGGCGGTCCCACGACAGAGCCAGATCTTGAAAATATGATTTCCCAAGACTGAAAACACCATGACGTTCTGCCCATGACTTTGAGAGCGAAAAACGCAGTTTAACTTTATCGCCGGCAGGCCCCACAATGGGTGGCCGGGTGTCCGGCGCAAACCCGTCAGGCACCAGGATGATCAGACCGGTTGGCGGCTCAAAATATTTATCGGTGAGCGTTCTCAGCGGAATCGGCCGGCCTTTGACTTTCCCCTCGCCAATCAAACGATTGATCTGCATAATAGCGAGGTTGGCAAAGACATAACTGCCCGGGTCGGTGTAAGGATGCCAGCCGTCCCAGGTGAGCTCATTTCTGGCGAAAAACGTCTGCCGGCTGCCTTCATCATAAAAAACGCGGTGGGGAAATTTTACCAGGGCCGTGAAAAGGCGATTGGCGGGGAATATATGGACATTTGGATATTTCGCCACCAGCTTTCGCAAATGGCGGTTAAGCTGCTCATATTCCTCATAACATAATTTTTTAGGCCGGGGTTTAGCGTTTTCGATACGGTATTCTTTAGGGGGTTTGCCCTGGCGACAATCAATTAAATTTTCAAAAAACAGATCACCCAGCAAAACGATGGGTTTGTAATTTTCCTTTATGACATAGGATTCATTTCCATTTTCAGAGCAATCATAAAGCTCACTTTCACAATCCAGTGCCAGACCGGCCACCAGCGTATCGAGCACCTTTTTTTTGTCGCTGGTATACTCCAGAACCTTCATGTCGTGGTACGTCACGTCCAGTGCCAATACCAGTCCTGGCCGCTTGCGT
Organism: uncultured Desulfobacterales bacterium; assembly: GCA_964545505.1. GTDB lineage: Bacteria > Desulfobacterota > Desulfobacteria > Desulfobacterales > JAHEIW01 > JAHEIW01. The sequence goes on from CAZJHF010000191.1 coordinate 2,033, forward strand.
TTATAATAATATTTGGCGGCCTTTGTATAGGCGGCCGGAAAATACCACGGGAATACATGCCCCTCACTGCCCAGGCACAGCTGGTCGGCCACAATCTCAGAAGCCGCGCGGGCCATCAGACCGTGTGACACAGAAGATCCCATTCCCATGACAGGCCCCATGCGGGATAATTCCCGCGCCAGGGCGGGATTTTCCTCGCAATAGGATGGCAAGCCATCCCCCCGGGCAGCGGGCGCTGAGAGGAACAACATCAGGCACAGCGCTGTATATCCGTATTTGGTAATCGCGAATCGCATATTCTTAAGCACATTATAATAAATCTGAAATTTTCGTTCTTATCACAGTTCGCAAACGGTAGCCAAACAAAAGATGCCGTGCTCTGACATTTTAGTACACGGCTGAAAATTCAATACTCGATCGTCTGATTCAAATTCAGGTAGAATGCGAACTGAATAAAGCCTCTATTCTTAAGGGGCTGACCGGGTTTTTCCTTGACAATAAGAGCCCCTTCAATAGTAATATTAAGCTCATTTCAATCCCAGGCGGCTTCAAAAGGCCTCCCAAATAGCCGTTTTTGGCAATCCTAAATTGAATTTAGCAAGCGCCTGGGGCGGTAGCCAAATCTATGCCTCAGAAAATACGAACTCCAAATTATCAATTTTTAGAGCAAATTGAAACTGCCGGACCCTTTCAAGCCGGCGCATGCTACCAGTGCCGCAAATGCACCAACGGCTGCCCGGTCACTTTTGCCATGGACCTGTTGCCGGACGAGGTAATCCGTTTGGTGCTCCTTGGGCAACGGGAAACCCTATTGGGTTGTGATACGATATGGGTATGTGCGGCCTGCGAAACATGCACCACGCGCTGTCCGAATGATGTCAAAATTGCCGAGCTCATGGATTGTCTGAAAGAAATGGCGGTCCAGGCAGGTGTCCCTGCACCCCAACCCCAGATTCTGGCCCTGCATGCCGCCTTTTTAAAAAATGTGAAGCGATGGGGCCGGGTATTTGAGACCACTTTCCTTCCGGAATATTTCCTTCGAAGCGGCGAACTCCTGCGTAAATGGCAGACCGGCACATTGCCCACAGATCTGAAACTGAGCTGGCAGATGACACGCAAAAAAAGATTTCCGATATTGCCAAAGACCATCAAAGGAAAAAAGGAAGTTCGACAAATATTGTCACGTCAAAAGCGTTAAGCTTAAAATCGGAACAATGGAATCCTGGAATGATGGAACATAAGTATGAAAATTTCCAAGGCGGTCACTTCGTCATGAAAGTATCCTATTATCCAGGCTGTTCCTTGGAAGGAACGGCAAAAGATTACGCTGAATCGATAATGGGTGTTTGTGCTGCCCTGGACGTTCAATTGGAAGAAATTCCCGATTGGAATTGTTGCGGCGCAACCGCCGCCCACAGCATTGACCATCGGGCCAGCATCGAGCTGGCCGGTCGCACTTTGAATCTGGCAACCCGACTACCGCATTCTGACCTGCTGGTTCCCTGCCCCATGTGTTTCAATCGCTTAAAAACGGCGGCCTGGACACTCAATCAGGATGGTGCCAACCGGTACGCTATGCAACTGGAAGGCGCGCTACCCAAAATTTGGGATCTGGCCAATTTCTTTGCCACAGAAAAAATGCTGCAACGGGTAGCAAAGCACATAAAAAGACCTCTCGAGGGCCTGAAAGTGGTTTGTTATTACGGCTGTATGGCCAACCGCCCACCGGAGATTACAGAAGCAGCCGACTTTGAAAACCCCCAATCGCTGGACCGTATCATTCACAACCTGGGGGCAACTGCAATCCCCTGGCCCTACAAAACCGATTGCTGCGGCGCCAGCCAGGTGCTTTCGCGACCCGACATTGTTTCTCGGCTGGTCGGCAAACTCTACGACATGGCCCGGCGGGTCGGTGCCCAGGCGATTGTCGTCTCCTGCCAGATGTGCCAGGCGAACCTGGATATGCATCAGGACAAGATCGGGGCGGATTGGAAAAAGCAGTTTTCTTTGCCAATTTATTATTTTAGCGAGCTGATGGGGCTGGCGCAGAATATCACCGGGGTTGAACGCTGGCTCAAACGACATATCACCGATCCCTTTGCGCTACTTAAACAGCTCAACCTCTGGAACAGCCCATGACCCAAGAGCGATTAGCACCCCATACCGAAAAAACCGGATCGGTCGCCATTATCGGCAGCGGCATTGCCGGCATCCAGACCGCTCTGGATATTGCCAATTCAGGCTTTCGGGTGCATCTGATAGAAGAAAAGGCCAATGTGGGCGGGGTCATGGCCCAGCTGGACAAAACCTTTCCCACCAATGATTGCTCGTCTTGCATGCTGGGCCCCAAACTGGCGAAATTGGCCAATCATCCCAACATCGATATTTTAGCGTACACAGATGTTCTGGGCTTGGAAGGAAAACCGGGTCGTTTTCAGCTTACCCTCAAAAAGAAGGCCCGCGCCGTAGATCCGCAACGCTGCGTGGCCTGCAACCTCTGCGCCGAAAAATGCCCGCAAAATGTGTCCGACCCCTTTAATTTAAATCTCAATCAGCGCAAAGCCATTTATATTCCCTATCCTCAAGCGGTTCCGCTGGTTTACACGATTGATAAAAAACATTGCATCTATTTTACAAAAGGCAAGTGCCGCGTCTGCGAAAAGGTCTGCAAAAATGAGGCGGTTGTTTTCGACCAGGAAGATGAAATCATTACACTGGAGACCGGGGCGCTGATACTGGCCGGTGGATTTGAGCCCTTTGATGCGCGTCTGAAAGCTGAATATGGCTACGGGCAATGGCCCAATGTCATCACCAGTCTGGAATACGAGCGCATGCTTTCAGCCGCCGGCCCCTGCCAGGGGCACATCCAGCGACTGTCCGATGGCAAAATTCCGCGCCGGATCGCCTGGGTCCAGTGTGTCGGATCACGTGACCGCCATTTGGGAAACGATTATTGTTCGGGCGTTTGCTGCATGTCCGCCACCAAACAGGCCATGATCACCAGAGAGCATGACGGCCAGGTCGATACCAGCATTTTTTTTATCGATATGCGCGCCCACGGTAAAGGGTTCGATCGGTTTTATGAGCGCTCCCGATCAGAAAATGGTGTGCGCTATGTGCGCTCCTTGATCTCCAGAGTCGTTCCAAACCCCGAAGACGATACCTTAAGCATATCTTACGCCACGCCGGACCACCATCTTCAGGAAGAAACGGTTGACATGGTCGTTCTTTCCGTCGGTCTGTGCCCGAATTCGTCTACCGTGCAATTGGCCGAGCGCCTTGGCCTGTCCTTAAATGCGCATGGTTTTTGCGCTTCCGATCCGTTGGACATCGTTGCAACCGCTAAACCCGGCATTTATGTTTGCGGCGCCGCTCAGAGCCCCAAAGATATTCCGGATTCTGTCCAACAGGGCAGCAGCGCCGCCGCTCAGGCAACCGCCCTGCTGGCCGAAGCGAGAGGTTCACAGGTCACAGCCCCGATCAGCCATGCGGAACGCGATGTCCGTGGCAAGGCGCCTTGCATTGGGGTTTTCGTCTGTCATTGCGGCATCAATATCGCCGGTGTTGTTGATGTGAAGGCCGTTGCCGAGTTTGCCGCAACCCTGCCGGATGTCAGATACGCAACCGACTGCATGTTTGCCTGCTCCACCGATCAACTCCAGGAAATTAAACAGGCCATCAAAGAGCAAGCCCTTAATCGCGTGGTGGTGGCCTCCTGCACCCCGCGAACCCATGAGCCGCTTTTTAGAAATACTTTGCGAGAGGCCGGCCTCAATCCCTATCTGTTTGAACTGGCCAATATCCGCGAACAGGATGCCTGGGTGCATCAGGCCGAACCGCAAACCGCAACCCACAAGGCCAAAGAGCTGGTGAAAATGTCTGTTGCGCGTGCCCGTCTGCTGGAACCGCTGTACGAAACGTCTTACCCTGTCGTGCCTGAGGCCCTGGTCATCGGCGGCGGTCTGGCCGGTCTTAGCGCCGCCATGGCTTTTGCGGAGCAGGGATTCAAGGCCACGCTCGTAGAGCGAACCGCTGAACTCGGCGGCAATGCCCGCACGCTTTTTTATACGGAAGACGGCGCCCAGCCGGCCCTGTACCTTCAAGATCTGATTCAAAAAATTAAAAATCAGCCCCTGATCACGGTTTGCAAAGAAACACAGGTGGTTTCCATTACCGGAAGTTGCGGGAATTTTACGTCATCCATTTTGCAAAAGGACCAATCTAAAACCATTGCTCACGGTGTTGTCGTTGTGGCCACCGGTGGCCAGGAGCACATGCCCTCGGAATATCTTTATACGCAGCATCCAGGAATCGTCACCCAGAAAGAATTTGAAAAGCTGCTGAATTCAGAGCCTGATAAAGCCAGGCAGTTTAAGCGCGTAGTCATGATTCAATGTGTGGGTTCCCGCGAACCGGAAAACCTGTATTGCAGCCGGGTCTGCTGTACGGCGGCCGTCAAAAACAGCCTGAAGTTAAAAACCATTCAGCCCGATGCGCACATATCGGTTTTTTACCGGGATATTCGAACCTTTGGTTTTAAAGAACGCTATTATTCAGAAGCCCGCCGGCAGGGTGTGCGGTTTTATCGATATACGCTTGATCACAAACCGCATGTAACGCATCAAGACGGTGAACTGGGCGTGTCCGTCTTTGACGCCCACTTACAGGCCACGGTTCAATTGCAGGCGGATCTGGTGGTCTTGAGTGCCGCGATTCGACCCCGGCCGGAAAGCCAGGAGTTGGCACAGGCCTTGCGCCTGCCGCTGGATGAGGATGGATTTTTTATGGAAGCCCATCCAAAGCTCAGACCGCTTGATTTTGCGGCACCCGGCTATTATCTGTGCGGTCTGGCCCAGGGCCCTAAATTTGCCAGCGAAAGTATTGCCCAGGCGCGCGGGGCAGTTTCACGAGCGGTCACCGTGCTTTCCCAGAAAGAAATCGTCGCCGAAGGCATGATCAATCGCGTGGATGCCGAACTCTGCCGGGCGTGCGGGGAGTGCGAAAAGGCCTGCTGTTTTGATGCCATCCATGTAAAGCAAGGCACTATGGGCCGTGAGCAAGCGATGGTGACCGAAGCCATATGCACCGGCTGCGGGGTCTGCAATGTCGCCTGCCCCACCGGCGCAGCGTCCCTTTCTCACTATAAAGATCAACAAATCACCAAGATGATTGAAGAATGAATATGAAATCCGCCACGAAGACACTAAGGCACAAAGAATGAATAAGAAGTTTAAGCTTTTGTCAAAAAGAGAGGAATCTATTGGTGAAAAAATTGTTGGTGCGGCATTTACAGTGCATAAGGTTTTAGGACCGGGATTGCTTGAAAAAGTTTATGAAGTTTGTTTTTGCCATGAGCTATCCAAGCGAGATTTAAAATATCAAAGACAAGTTGATCTACCCATTAAATATGACGGGATGACCTTTGATGAGGGATTGTGTTTAGATGTTCTCGTAGAAGAGCTCATTATTTGCGAACTTAAAGCTGTTGATAAAATGAATCCTGTATGGAAAGCACAAATACTCAGTCACTTAAGGCTAACTGGTAAGCGTCTTGGTTTTCTTATCAATTTTAATGTGCCTCTTATAAAAAACGGCATCAAAAGAATTATATTATAACTTGGTGGCTTGGTGCCTTTGTGGCCGACCTTTTGGTTATAAATATATTTTAATCTTCGTGACTTTGAGTCTTTGTGGCAAATCTTTTAGTTATAAAAATATTTAAATCTCTGTGACTTGGTGCCCTTGTGGCTGATCTTTTAATTAGAATTATTATATAAACTTCGTGTCTTTGTGTCTT
>CAZJHF010000192.1:0-4671 GCA_964545505.1 uncultured Desulfobacterales bacterium
ATGTGAAGTCCCGTTTTAGCGGGGCCTCGCCTTGCGTCTCGCATGGCGGGCGTGGGATTTTCACAGATAATCACAGTTTAAATTTTTTAATTTATCTTTATTTATCTGCGCGTATCTGCGTTCATCTGTGTCCCTAATTTCCTATTCTCGTCTTTATAGCTTCCAGGCTTCCGGACTTTCCAGCCTCCCAGCAAAGGGCTTGCCCTGAACCATGTAACCCTTCAATATTACATTGATAAGCTGTCTGCTGTCAAATGAAATACATACAGGTTCGTATATGTCCCCGAAAAAGCACGATTTACCGTCGTAGAAAATCATAAACACGCTATTTGAGCCATTTTAGCGCCTCCCTGGCCTTGGGTTTTTCGATATCAATTGCAATTCTGCACAATTTTGGTTATTCTAGCAGTAGGTTTAAACAAAAATATCAATCCTTTTCCCTCAGGGTGCACCAACCACAAAACTGTAAAAACGCTCCGTTGTATGTCATCCGGTTTGAAAAAAATCAGATCTTTTTGTGGCTGTAAAGGCAACCCCTTTGGTTTAACCCATAATGACCATAAAAAGAGATGTCCGGGTTAAATTAGAAGCATTCATTGCACGCTGACTTTTGGAGATGAATCATGCGTTCGATCAAAACGGTTTTGGCCATTTTCGGAATTGCGCTATTTTTAATGCGACCGGTTGCCCGGGCACAGGATGAAGACTGGTATGACAAGGGCCGCAGGTTGCTCAGCCAGCAGAAATATGATGAGGCCCTTAAAGCCTTTTCGACCGCCATTGACATCATACCGCTCGACTATCAATCCTATAATTACCGCGGCGTCACCCGGGCGTTAAAGGGAGATTTCGAGGCGGCCATTGCCGATTACAGCAAAGCCATTGAAATCCGGCCGCGTTACGCGGAAGCATATAACAATCGCGGGTTTGCGCATACCCAGAGCGGTAACTTGAAAGCAGCGCTAAACGACTATACCCGCGCCCTTGAAATCAATCCTTTTTTTGTTGACGCTTATAACAACAAGGCCTGGATATTGGCCACCTGCTCCGATCAGCGCATTCGTGACGGCGGGCAGGCCGTCCGCCTGGCCACTAAGGCGGTTGAACTCAAGCCGGACATCAGCTCCATGGATACCCTGGCGGCTGCCCATGCCGCCACCGGTAACTTTGACGCGGCTGTTGATCTGCAGACAAAAGCTATTCAACAACTGATGGTGGAAAATAAGACGGCAGAAGTGCCAAAATATATGGCGCATTTAAGAAGCTACCGGTCCCGCCAGGCCCTGCTGATCGATTATTCCGCCAGGTCAGCCCAAGCAACCCAAAAGGCTTCGCTGAAGGCGCGCGCTAAAGAAGCGCCTGCAGCACCAGCAGAGAAAACAAAGATCGCAGGTGCAGCTAACCTGCCAGCGACGCCAACCGCGAAACAGGGGGGGCAGGCAGCGCCAAAGCAAGCCAACCCGGCAGCGTCCGATAAATCACAGAAGCCAGCCGCCGCAAAAACACCAAAACCAGCAACCGCTACGCAGGACGGAAAAAAAGCGGCCACAACCGTCAAAACAGCGCCGCCTGTTAAATCATCAAAGACAGTAACGGTTGCAAAAACACCCAAAACGACAGCCACACCGCCGACCAGAAAAACACCCGCCCCGGCTGTTAAATCCTTACCGTATACCATTCAGGTCAGCTCTTTCCGGGATCCGCTGCAATCCATGCAGGTGGCCCGGAAATTAAGCACCGGGGGCGACCCGGCTTTTACCAGTCCGGTGGATATTGCCGGAAAGGGAAAATGGTACCGGGTTTACATTGGTAACTATAAGACCCTGGCAGAGGCCAATACCGCTGCAACGAACCTGAAACAGCGAAAGTTTCGCTACGTCAATGTCACCCGCAGGCCTTATACGGTTCAGATCGGTGAAGCGATTGCCCAAAGCAACGCCCGGGAACTTCAATCTCGTCTGCAGGCCAGAGGCTATTTCAGTTACAGCCTGCCGGCGAAAACCGACCCCAACCGGATACGGGTTCTCGTTGGCGCATTTGAAAACGGGCAGGCCGCCGCCAGTCTGAACAGCCAGCTTAAGCGCGAAGGCTTTTATCCTAGAATCGTTCTCAGATAGAACCGGCATTTTAGCGAATGAAAACCCGCCAAGATTCTACAGATTTCCCCGTTAAATACGAGACCTGGCTTCTGCTGCTGTTAACAGTCTTGATTTTCCTGGTATACAGCAGCACTCTGACCGCATCGTTTGTATTTGACGATCGGCCAAACATACAAAATAATCCTAAAATTAAGTTAAAGCAGCTGTCTCTGACCGGCTTGCTGGAGGCCGGCTTTGAAAGCCCTTCAAGTCGGCGGCCGGTGTCCAACATCAGTTTTGCCTTCAACTATTTTTTGCACGGGTATAATGTCGTCGGCTACCATTTCGTCAACATTCTGATTCACATCATCAATAGTATTCTGCTCTATTTTCTCGCTAAAACAACCCTGAACACCCCTGCCCTGCGCTGGCGCTACAATCCTTTTGCGCTGGCATGGATTCCCATTTTTGCGGCCTTCATCTGGGGATTGCATCCGTTGCTGACCCAGTCCGTCAGTTATATTGTCCAACGCATGAACAGTCTGGCCACCTTATTTTACATATTGGCTATCTTGCTGTACGCAAAAGGCCGTCTGACCCAGAGTACCCGCTCAAGGCGATGGCTTTTGGCCGGATGCGCAGCCAGCAGCATTCTTGCTTTTGGATCCAAAGAGATCACCGCCACGCTCCCCATTTTTATTTTTCTCTATGAGTTGTATTTCCTGGGAGAAAACAGCAACTTCAGGTTTAAAAGCAACTTCCTGGTTATCATCGGGGTTTTTTTCTTTTTCATTCTGCTGGCGCTATTCTATACGCGTCTGGCACCCTCAGACGTCATTTTTGCCGCTTATTCAAAGCGCGATTACACCGTCGACCAGCGGCTGCTGACCGAATTAAGGGTCGTCATCTTCTATACCAGTCTGATTATCTGGCCGCACCCTTCCCGGCTGAACCTGGATCATGCCTTTGAATTGTCACATTCTCTGATTGACCCGCTTACGACTTTGCTTTCCCTTGGCGCGATTGTTGGCGCTATCGTTGCTGCCGTTTATCTGGTCAAAAGGGCCCCGCTGATTTCATTTGGCATATTATGGTTTTTTGGCAATCTGGTTATCGAGTCGTCGATCATACCGCTTGAAATCATTTTTGAGCATCGTACCTATCTGCCGTCGATGTTCTTTATTCTGATGCTCGTCAGTTTGGCTTTTAAAATCATCAGGCCCGGATGGCTGTGTCTCGCATTGCTGCTCATTGTGATCGCTGTTCTGTCGATTGGCACCTATGAGCGCAACAAGGTTTGGACGAGCCCTGTGGCCCTCTGGCAGGACAGCATGTCTAAATCAAAACGCAAAGCACGTCCGTACAACAATTTAGGCGTTGCTCTGGCCACCGCAAATCGGAAGGATGAAGCGGTTGAGATGTATCAGATCGCTTTGCAAATTAGGCCCGCTTACGCCATCGCCCATTACAATTTAGGATATTTGCTGGCCAGAAACGGCCAATTTGAAGAGGGCATGATTCACTTCAATGAATCCCTGCGCATCAATCCGAGCAATATAGAAGTTTACAACGATCTGGGCGTTGCCCTGATTATGCAGGGCCGCCTGGACGAGGCCATGGATCAACTTCAAAAAGCGTTGCGACTCAACCCTGAATATGCCCCCGCCCATAACAATTTGGGAATAGCGCTGGGAAGGCAAAATAATCTGACGGAGGCCATCCAGCATTATCAAGAAGCGTTGCGCCATGATCCCGAGTATGCAGAGGCGCACAACAATCTCGGATATGCGCTGCAGCGGCAGGGCAATTTTGAGGCTGCCCATTATCACTTTGGCGAAGCCCTGCGCATCGATCCTAACTATGTCGCCGCCCGCAAAAATTATACCGACAATCAGGAACATCTAAAATAAACGATTCCCTACCTGGGCACATCCGGAAGCCATAGGAACACCCTCCCGCCTTAACACTCTCTGTCTATAATAATGCTTGACAATCCATGCGGATGAGATTATTTTTATTATGAGTATATTCTCATAATAACAACAAGGAGGTCGTGCCATGAAAATCGCCATTAGTTCGTCCGGTAGCCGTTTGGATGCGCAACTCGATCCGCGATTCGGCCGCTGTGCCTGTTTTCTGATCGTTGACCCGGCGGATATGCGCTATGAGGTCTTTGACAATCAGAGCGCCACTCAAAGCAGCGGGGCCGGTATCCAGGCCGCTCAATTCCTGGCAGATAAAAACGTGAGTGCGGTGATTACCGGTCATGTCGGACCCAATGCCGCTCAAACACTTACAGCTGCCGGCATCGACATCTTTGCAGAGCAGCAAGGCAGCATCAAAGATGTGGTCAACCGGTATAAAAGCGGCGCTCTCGATCCCACAAGCCAATCCACCGTCGACAGTCATTTCGGCATGGGCGCTGGGGCCGGGACCGGAAACCGCAGGGGCCAGAGTCAGGGAGCAAGTGGCGGTCACGGAATGGGCCAGGGTGTCGGCCGGGGAATGCGTCAGGGTGCCGGCCGGAGCACGGGGCGCGGCGGTGGTATGCGGCGCAGATAAGAAAAACGATTGAAATGAAAGCCAGATGTTA
>CAZJHF010000192.1:4771-7789 GCA_964545505.1 uncultured Desulfobacterales bacterium
GGCGGTGGTATGCGGCGCAGATAAGAAAAACGATTGAAATGAAAGCCAGATGTTATGATTGTCAGTATTGCCAGTGGAAAAGGCGGAACCGGTAAAACAACCGTGGCAACCAACTTGGCGCAATCGGTGGGCTTCGGCGTCCAATTGCTGGACTGTGATGTCGAAGAGCCCAATGCCCATCTGTTTATCAATCCGTCATTTGAAGGCTCCCAGACGGTTTTTCTGCCGGTGCCGGAAGTCGATGAGGATCGCTGTACCTATTGCGGTAAATGCGCAGAAATTTGCCAGTTCAAGGCCATCGCAGTGGTCGCTCAAAATGTTTTGGTCTTTGACGATCTTTGCCACAGCTGCGGCGGGTGCTGGGAAATCTGTCCGGAAAGCGCCATTCAGGAAGGTCGGCGAGAACTCGGCATTATTCAAAAGGGTCGCAGCAACGGCATCGAATTTATCCACGGCCGCCTGCGGGTGGGTGAAGCCATGTCGCCGCCGTTAATCAAAATGGTGCGCGCCTTTCAGGATTTCAACAAACTGACCATCATCGATGCCCCTCCCGGCACCTCGTGCCCCGTGATTGCCGCCATGAAAGACACTGACTTTGTGCTGCTGGTCACCGAGCCAACACCGTTCGGCCTGCACGATTTAAAACTGGCGGTCGGTGCCGCACAAATGCTCGATATTCCCATGGGACTGGTCATCAATCGATCGGACCTGGGAGATGACAGGGTCAGGGAATATGCCCGTCAAGAAGGATTACCGATTCTGATGGAGATTCCGTTCGACCGGCGGGTTGCAGAAGCCTATTCAAAAGGCGAGATGCTGGTTGAGGTTATGCCGCGCTGGAAGGACCGATTTTTGGCGCTCTATGATAAAATCCGGCATCTTTCCAGCCAGCAAACACAAAACACGAAAAACCAAACACGAAAAACCAAACACCGACCATGAAAGAACTCATCGTCATCAGCGGCAAAGGCGGCACGGGTAAAACCAGTTTAATTGCAGCATTCGCATCCCTGGCTGAAAACAAGGTGCTTTGCGATGCGGATGTGGATGCCGCCGATCTGCATTTGATTTTGGATCCGCATGGCCTTAGCCGTGCCGATTTCAAATCAGGCCACACAGCACATATTGATACAAACAAATGTACCGAATGCGGCCTCTGTCTGGATCTGTGCCGCTTTGACGCCATCAGCGATGATTTTAAAGTCAACCCCATCGACTGCGAAGGCTGCGGGGTCTGCGTGCATTTCTGCCTTGAAAAGGCGATCGATTTTCCGGAGAATACCTGCGGCGAATGGTTTATCTCCGGCACCCGCCTCGGCCCCCTGGTCCATGCCCGGCTGGGTATTGCCGAGGAGAATTCAGGCAAACTGGTGACCCTCGTACGGCAGGAATCCAAAAGACTGGCCGATGAAAAAAAATTGGGTCTTATTCTCACCGATGGCCCGCCCGGTGTTGGCTGTCCGGTCATCGCATCGATTGGCGGCGCCAGCGACGTGCTGATTGTGGCCGAACCGACCTTATCAGGCATTCACGATATGGAGCGCGTCGTGCAACTGGCGAAACATTTTAAGGTGCCGGCTATGGTGTGTGTCAATAAATTTGACCTCAATCCAGACCTGACTGGGGATATTGAGAATTTTGCCGGAGATGAAGGCCTGACCTGTCTGGGCAGGATTCCCTTCGACCCCAGTGTTACCCAGGCGATGGTAAAGGGCCAGACGATTATTGAATATAACAAGGAATCACAGGCCGGGCACGCAGTTCAAGACATCTGGCATACGCTGTCAAAGAAGCTGGTTTTATAAATGAAAGCACAAAAAATGGTTAAAACTTTGCTGGTAAGCAGGGATAAGGCCTCTATGGCCGCGCTTAAGGTCGCAATCGAAAAAAATCAGATTCAGACAACATGGGCGCAATCGGGCAGCGATGCAATCGTTAAGATCGCGGAAGGAAAATTTGATCTTGTCGTTACCGATGAAGATCTCGGAGATATGACCGGTATCGAATTTATCGAAAAGGTGGTATCCAAAAAGCCCACAGCCAACTGTGCGGTGGTATCCTCGCTGTCGCCGTCTGATTTCCATGAGGCGAGTGAGGGGCTGGGTATACTGATGCAGCTTCCCGTTAGACCGGGGCACAGACAGGCTGAAAAACTGCTCAGTCAACTGAGAGCGATTCTTCGCCTGGCAGAACAGGCTGCGGCAGACTAAGTTGAAAAAAAATAATTGACTAACAAGGAGAGCTTTTAATCATGAGAAACGGAAGAATAGCGATTCCATCAAATGGAAGTGGAGGTTTGGACGCAACCCGATCCGGACATTTTGGTCACTGCGATATATTTACCCTTATTGATGTCGAGAATGGAGAAATCAAAAAAATATCCACCATTCAAAATCAGGAGCATGTTCAGGGCGGCTGCATGGTGCCGGTCAATCTGCTTGCGCGTCACAATGTGAAAGCGCTTGTGGTCGGCGGAATCGGCATGCGACCGCTCATGGGATTCAAACAGGCTGGAATCGGTGTGTATCATGATTCACAACGGACTGAGATAAGGCCGGTGGTGGAGGATTTAATCGCAGGCAAATTATCTGAAATCACCAAAGACCAGGTGTGTGGCGGCGGGGGGGGTTGATATTTCCAAAATAAAGGAGCTGAAATTGAAAATAGCCATAACAGCAAAAGGCAAAGATCTGGATTCAACCATGGACCCCAGATTTGGCCGGGCGGCTTACATACTGATCGTGGATACGCACACCGATGCACTCGAGGTGCTGGATAATTCAGAGAATGTAAATGCGTTTAAGGGTGCCGGCATCCAGGCCGCTGTCATGCTTAGTGACCGGGGCGCTGACGTTTTGTTGACCGGTTATTGCGGTCCGAATGCGTTTAAAACGCTCAATACCGCGGGAATAAAAGTGGCCAATGATGTCGCCGGAACGGTCAGGGAGGCATTAGATGCTTTTCATGCAGGAAAAATAACGTTTGCTGATAGCGCCAATGTTGAAGCCGCCTGGTAAA
>CAZJHF010000193.1:0-7742 GCA_964545505.1 uncultured Desulfobacterales bacterium
TGAAAACCGCACGGCAGCGGCAGCATCGGGCAATCCGAATTTTTGCGGCATCAAGGTCATGAGCACATTGACGAGAAACAAAAGCCCCCCGCCCAGATACCCCATCGAAAAGCCCAGGCCGGAGACATAATCGATTTTTTCTTCGCCAACGATTCCAGGCAGTAAAGAATCATAAAAGACATTGGCACCGGAAAAGCCGATGATGCCCATGGCATAAATGAAGATGGCCCATCCCCACTGCCCCTTTTGGACGAGAAAAAGGGCGGCTGTCATAAGCACGCCCAGATAGGCGAAAAAAACCAGAAATTTTTTCTTGGCCGAGCCTTTATCGGCGATGGCACCCAGTATGGGGGCCATTATGGCCACAATCAAACTGGCAATGGAATTACCAAAGCCCAGCTGGGCGGTGCTGACGTTTACATCGGCACCGTAACTCCAGTATTGCTTAAAGAAAATCGGGAAAAATCCGGCCATCACGGTGGTGGCAAACGCAGAATTCGCCCAGTCATACAGGGCCCAGCCCCAAACTGCCTTCTTATTCGCTTCCATCACAGCGTTTCCATTTTCGGTATCTCCGTCAAGTCCTTGTACCGAAAGGTTTCAGGTGTCAGGGTCGACGGGTAGTGCTGACACCTGAAACCGGGTTATGCCTGATTCCAATTCTTAACACAAATATTTAAAATATCAAGGAAATCCAAACGTGAAGCGACGGCCTGAGTTAGCGCCCCACTGGAACGAAATATAACGGCTGCTCATTGGCAGGCAGGTGAGCGGTCTGTTTGACGGCTTCGTCGTCAAAAGCACCGATCACCGCTGTATGGAGCCCCAAAGCAATCGCCTGCAAGCATACGTTTTGAGCCGCGTGGCCCACCTCCATATGCACATAGCGAATGCCGCGCTGGCCATATTTTCCGGAGGTGCGCTCATACACGGCGCTAAACAGCAATACCGCAGGCGCCTTTCGGATGGCTCCCTGACGCAGGGCGGCACGGCTGAGCTCTGCGCGTTTGTCTCCGGAGATAATTTGAATCAATGCATGCTGGCGGGGGCGGTATTTGTAAATGGCGGAAGGCAGGTTTTCGATCCGGCCGGCGATCACATATATTTCAAGCGGGAAGAGGGCACCGGCAGATGGGGCTGTGCGGAACCCTCGCGCCGTGGTGATCCCCTGGGCCGACCACACCAGCTGAGAAATCTCGAAAAGGTTCAAGGGGTCATTTTTGTACGAGCGCACCGATCGCCTTGTCATCAGAGCCTTTTCGACCGAGATGTCTCCATCGGTCCGCGGATCGGGCAACTGGATCGTCTGGGTCGGGCTTGCCGGCGACATGGATTCACATCTCCCGGGCACAGCTGGGGTTAACATCAGCAACAAGGCGACTGTCAGCTGGGCCGCCACCCCGATATAAGCCGGACGCATGGGTTTATATCCTTGGTTTAACGATGACCCATCGCGTGTTATATTCGCAACGGAATCAATATTTAAAGCGGACCGGACTTTTCCGGGTATTTCATCAGGCGCTCGTGTAATCGTTCCGCCCGTAAACAGAAGGTTTCCAGCTTCGCATCGATGAGTTGCGGAAAAGGGGAACCGTCACTTTCAATGGCCAGAAAGGGAAGCTGGTCGACATCCGTCAAAACGGCTTTCAGCTGATGATTCGCTGGCTCTGTTGCCAGCTTTTCTTTGCGGGTCATGGTTTCGTTTAAAATGGCTTCCGATAACCGGTTGGGCATGCAACCAAACGGGCCGATGGCAATCACACCGCAGGACTGAGAAACGATTTCAGTCAAAGAGCCGCCGACCGTAAGTACCGCTTCCCCCGGCAGATTTCTGGATATGTGAGGTGCGGCATTTTTAATGAAGGTGGCGATGTCGATGGGCTCGGCGTGCACCAGGCCGGATTGGTTTAGAATCGATTTGATCCGCTTTTCATAACGGGTCTGAAATTTATTGCGGATCTTAAATTTTACTTTTTCCATGATGCCCAGCGTGTCGGGATTCAGATTTTGATCCACCATGTAGTTGCAATATAAGAGCCATTCGGCCACCGGTGAGCAAATGGTGGCAAATCCTTTTTCCGCCAGACGCTCGGTGATATACTGACGCGAGAGTGCATCCCGCCGTACGAAAATTTCGCCTGAAAGGGTAATTTTCGGAACCTTTTCAAATGGGTTTTTCATGGGTTGCTGCTGCAGCAGCAGCGCGGTTTGCACTAGCTGTGCCTCAAGCACAGGAAATTCGCCTTTTTCCAGCGCGCCAAGCAGAGCCCGCCATTCAATTTCAAAGATTTCCATGGCTTTGTGGGGTTCAACTGCATTGGCCAGTATCATTGAGCGAATGTCTTCCATGACGTCGGCAATGACCACCGACCACCATCCCCGGGTTTCGAAATCTTTGTCCATCCCCATGTAGCCGTCTTCAGACGTCAGGGTAAACAGGGCCACATCCGGTATTTCAAGTCGCTTGATGAGATCTTCCATAAAGATATAATATTGGCCGAAACGACACGGCCCGGAGCCGGTGGCAAAGAAATAAACCAGAACCTCATCGTCGCGTTTACCGTTATTGACATAACTGAGCAGCGTTCCGGTGGTCAGAATCAGTGGCAGGCACTCTTTGCAGGAGGTGTTGGCGCGACCCAGTTTTAATACGGCCTCATCTGAAGGGCGGTGTGCTTTGGCGTTAAAGCCCGAGCCCTTCAAAACAGCCGCAAATGCCTCAGAGGACAGCCTTCCCATTGAGGCCAGCAAAACGGTGACGCGCGGATGGGTCATGGGCATAGCGTCACCCGAAGAGGTCACCACGTTGGCCGTGCCGTTGTTATGGGTGATCCGTGCCGGCTGAAATGCTCGCCGGGGCACGACGATTTTTTTCTGGGCAATCAGCTGACGGTAGGCCTTCACAATATCTAAAAACGCTTCAACACGGGTTTCCAACCCGGCATCCGCTGTATGGCTGTCGAGCTCCAGGGTAAGGGACGGTTTGCGGCCCATGATTTCTCGGAAATATCCGACCACAAATGAATCCGGCCCGCAGGAAAAATTGGTAATATAGGTGCCGAACAGCTGGGGGTGCCGCTTAACGAGCCGGCCGGCTTTCATCATCAGTTTGCCCATGCCCCAGTACATATGCCGCTTGGAGCGCTCTTCATTGACGTTGATAAAATCAAGCGGGATCACCAGAATGCCTCTTGAAGCAAATTTGTGTGGGATGCCCATGTGGGCTTCGTCGGCATAACCATTATACGGACGGGAGAATATGACCACGGCAAACTTTTGCGGATCCGCTTCCAGTTCGGCCATGGCCGTTTGACCGATGGCCTGCATTTCAGCCAAACAATCCAATTGTCTGCGCAACGCATTTTCAAAGGCAGCTTCAGCCTCCCTGCGCTTGATGCCCATTTGCCGGGCAGCTGCAATCAACGGCTGACGCGCATTTGTGATTCCCCCTGCTAGATCGATCAGGGGGCTTAGCAGCTTTGTGCCTGTTTCGGCAAGCAGTCCCAATTTTTTACGAAAGGTGGTTTGTAGATAAAACGTTTCGCCCTGAACCAGCGGGCATACCTGGGAATGATGATGGATGTCGCCTTTACCTTCGCTGGGCACGGCTTTAAAATGCGGCAGAAAAATAAAATCGGGTGGCGGTCGGGTTTCGATCAGCGAATAGAAAAAGCCATGGGCCAGCTCAGCCGGGTAGCAAAAAGGCGCGTTGCGCTGGTCAATGCCTTCCTGCGAGGGTTCTGGCGGCAGAAGGATCTCATAGCCCAGTTCGGTAAAAAAATTGGAATACAGCGGATAGTAGGTGTTCATTAAAAAACTGCGATTAAAACCGATGGTTCCGCGTCGGGTGCGACCTGAATTCGCCGGCGTGTGCGCACCGTATTTTTCAAATATGAGCTGCTGGCGGATGCTTACCAGATCCAGTTTGGCGACATCATATTTTACATTGTGGCGCAGGTTATAATATCGATTGCAGGCCCCACCGAAAGGATATTTTTTGCCCTCGACCTGAATCATGGCAATTTCACAACGGCGATCGCATTTTTCTTTTCCGCCCTTGCAAACGAATGATTTTTCATACGTAACGCTGCGGTTTGCCAGGGTGGCCAGGTCAAATTGGTCAGCGGGCATCAGTCCGCTATCAATTCGGTTTTTAACAGCCAGCGCAACACCATATGCGCCCATCAGGCCGGGTTCCGGCGGTACCACAATCGGTTTGCCGATCAAAGACGCCATAGCCAACGGAACAGCTGCATTATAGCAGACCCCGCCCTGCATAAATACTTTTTCACCCACCGGCCGGTTGCCCTTGACCCGGTTTGAATAATTCATGCAGATGGAGTAGACCAGCCCGGCGACTATATCATTGTGCCGCACGCCCTCATGAATAGCGTTTTTAATATCTGAGGCAATGAACGCGGCGCACTGATCGTTAAAATTGGGCGGCTGCTGCCCTTTCAAGGCCACAGCGGCGATTTTTTCCATTTCGACCCCGAGGGTTTCATAGGCGGATTCTTCTAAAAACGAGCCGGTGCCGGCCGAACAGGCCTCGTTCATAGCATAATCGGACGGCACCCCGTTGGTGATATAGGTATATTTAGCATCCTGGCCGCCGATTTCAAAAATGGTGTCGACTTTGGGGTCAAAATAGACCGCAGCGGTGGCATGCGCTATGATTTCGTTAATAACGCCATTGGTGAGGGCATGTAAACCGGCGATCTGCCGGCCCGATCCGCATACACCGAGGCCGATAATCGACAGTTGCGCCGGGTCCACCTGGGTCTGGATTTGTTCCAGGATGGCCTGGTAACAGCTCCGGGAAGCGCCGACCGGGTCACCATTGGTGCGCAGGTAAACCGAGGCCAGCATGGCATCATCTGATTTACGCAATAGCACCGCCTTGGTCGTGGTCGAGCCGACATCCAGGCCTAAAATGCAGGTATCGCCGCGGGCAACTTCCCCTTTTTCAATCGTTTTGAACTCAACCTCGGCGGCGAAATCTTTCAGCGGCGCTAAGGTATCGAAAGAGGTGATTTCAGAGCAGAACAGATTGGCCTCGCCTTCAACCGCAGCTGTTTCGTGTTCCAGCGCCCACAATGCGGCTCCCAGCGCTTCAAAATAAGGGGCTTCAGCGGGTAAGATCAATCCGGGGATATCCTGTTTGAGGTAACCGGCCATCATATGGTTGCGGGCGGTGCCGCCGGTGAGCATTAAATTGCGCCGTTCCACCTTCTTGAGGAGTTCCAGGATTTTATTGGCCATCATTTTACACAATCCGGCGGTAACCTGGGATTTTGGAACGCCTTTGTTGGTGGCGTGGGTGCAATCCGACTTACAGAAGACCGAACAACGACCCGATACGTTGTGGGGTGTCTCTACCGACGCCCATTGGGCCGCTTCATCCAGCGTAACATTCATGCGCCGCAGTTGTTGTAGAAAAAATTCGCCGGTACCCGAAGCGCATTTATTTCCGGTGATAACGTTGGAGATGCGACCGGAGCGATCCAGGACATAGACCATGAAAGTTTCGCCGCCGGCCGAAATGATTGCCGGGCAATCAACGTCCACAGGTTTGACATATTGATAGGCATATTCGACGGCTTCGGGTTCGGATATGGACGTCAGGTTTACGAATTTGCGAAATTTACGTCCGGTGGCCGCAATTCGATCAAATGAGCTCAAATTCAGCTGCTCAAAAGCTTTCAGCAGCGTACGCTTCGGATCGCCCTCGTGAGGATACGAGGCGGATTCTATCAACAGCGGTTTGGATTGCCGGGTGGGACCACCGGCTTCAGGGTGAAGCGGCGCCTGTGACAGCTGGGCTACCGATACGGTTGATGCCCCCAAACAGATTCCCAAAGATTTTAACGCTTTAGCCATCGATTCAGTTTCAACTTTCAGTCGCTTTTGTTTCGTATTTTCTGATGAGCCTGTATCCTAACAGTATTCCATGGGAAGGATTGTTGTGGCCCAATATTCGGTTCATGCCATAGCAGGCATGAAACCTGATGATGGAATTCATCCTCCAAATATCCGGTCACCCGAAGGTTGGCAAAAAGACAATGCCCGGTCTTATGGCGCTATCGCACCCATCTAAAGGCCGGGATTTCCTGAATGGGTGTTCCTGGCCTACTGCCCGCGTTTTCGAGGCCGTGTATGGCCCCCCCGGGGCAGAGCCGTTTGTGCTGTATTACTTTAATTTGAATCGACTTGCAAGGTTTATGTGATTTGAAAATCATCCAAGGCATCTGTCAGGTGTATTGATCACCGGGTTGAACTTTTCCGGGTTAAGGCCGTCGGCTGACCATCGCACAATCATAACCGTATTGCCATTCTGTTATTCCAATAACATAAAACGCAAATTGTTTTTAGCAACCGGTTTTAAATGCGTTAAGGCCGAACCGACGCTTGACATTAAAATTGCGGTCTTATACAACTGTTTTGTTTTTTGATAATTAAATAATATCAATGGATTGGAATCCAACTAAAGGAGACACAGCCATGATGCGTCGCTATTTTCTGATCAGCGCTATGGGCATTTTGCTGGGTGGGCTGGTCGGATGCATTAATTTGGGGCCGCATTACCAGCGCCCTGATGTAAATATCGAAATCCCGCAATTTTACCGGAGTGATTCGATCAAATCCAGCGCCGACGCCGTCATTACCGATCGCTGGTGGCAGGATTTCAACGATCCAGAGCTCAACCGGCTGGTTGAGGAGGTGCTGCAGCACAACTGGGATTTGAAGCAGGCTGCGGCCCGGATTCTGGAGGCCCGGGCCCAGTATGTTCAGGTCGGCGCCGATCGCTGGCCCCAGGTCAATTTTGATTATGACTGGGACCAACGTCGCTTCGGCGGCGTCAATGTCGGACGCGGACGGACGATTACGACCCACCTGGTGACTTTTATGGCGCTTTTTGAAATCGATCTGTGGAGCCGCCTGGACAAAGCCGCCAGGGGGGCCTGGAATGAAATTCTGGTGGATGTAGAAAACCGCCGGACAATTGCGCAAACGTTAGTCGCTGAAACCATCAACTTGTATTTGCAAGTCGAAGCCTTTGAGCGCCGATTGCAAATTGCCGCCGAGAGCATTGCGGCCTTTGAACGCAGTCTTCAGTTTGTCGAAATCCGTTACCGCCGGGGTCTGACGTCTGCCCTGGACGTTCGCCAGGCGCGCAGAATCCTGGCAGGGTCCCAAACCCGTGTTCCCGAGTTGCAGCAACAATTGGGAATTAACCAGCAGCAACTTTCGATTTTGCTGGGTCGCTATCCGCAAACGCAGCCGCCGCGAACCCAGCCTGCAGATTATTACCGGCAGCCGTCACCGGTTCCAACCGGCCTGGCCTCCAGCCTGTTGCGCCAGCGACCGGATATCCGCGCTGCGGAGATGCGGCTGCAGGCCTTAAACGAGCAAATCGGGTCAGCTAAAGCGGCCCGCTTTCCGCAAATCACCCTGACGGGCAGTTACGGCTGGAATGCGGATGGTAAGGACCGGCTGTTTAAAAGCGACAGCATTATCTGGAATTTTGCCCGGGGCGTCACACAGCCTCTGGTTGATGCCAATCGCCTGAAGGCCCGCCAACGGGGCGTTGAAGCTCAGTATCAGCAGGCAGTTTCGGGCTACGCCGATACGGTCTTAAATGCGTTTGCAGAGGTGGAAGGAGCGTTATTGATCCGCCAGAAACAGCTTGAACGCCGGCAGCGCGAGGTGGTTTTTTTAGAGGAAGCCCGCGCCACCCAGCG
>CAZJHF010000194.1:0-7741 GCA_964545505.1 uncultured Desulfobacterales bacterium
CATCCTGCAGCATGCGGCTGTGCAAGGTCATCTTCCAGGAATCGTAGTGCTCGAGATGACACATTTTACAGGTGTCTGACCCCACGTAAGTTTTATCCTGGGCCAGGATCTTGTCGATATCAATCGGCGGCTGTTGCCCGCAGCCCGACAATATCAACGCCATGAGGCCCAGAATGAAAATGATGGCAACACATTTTCCTTTCATGTTTTCCTCCTTGGTTGATGGAAATGCAACAAAAAGTGAATTATTTAACACAAAATAGCGCTTGAACATTTTGATCATGCCGAAAATATTTAAGTGTATGCAACAGGTCCGATCAAGCGGTTGGCTCGTCATTATTGTCAAAAACGCTTTTGAGCCAGAAAATGAGCTCATCGGAATCAACCGGTTTTGCCAGACAAACTGAGATATGGTCTCTGATGGCCTCTTCGAGTTCCGGGTGAAATTGGCGCTCGGAAAGAGCGATGATATTGAGCAGCGGTTTTTTGCGCTTTAAATCTCTGAGAATTTTATTAGTAACCGCGACATTATCTAGATTCAAAATCAAGGCGCGGCATTCATGATCTTTGGTGTGGTTTTCAAAATCGACCAGAGAATTTAAGGCAATCGGGCGATATTCATAATTCGCCAGTAAATCGCTGAGGCTTTTGGATTGGTTTGCGTCGGTGTCCAGCACTAAAACCTCATTTTTTTCCATCGGGTTTCTACCATTTTGACTTAAAATCCCGTAATCATTTGGGATTGTATTTGAAACGGGGGGTACGATTGTCAAAACCCAAATCCATACTCTTAACCGCAAATGTTATGCCATCCGGGTCTCAGGTCCGTCGGTTTATCGGGCCCGGTAGAGAAAAGAGGCCAGCCCAATTTATAAAGAATTGATTTTATTATCGATATTTTATTCTTAAATGATTCCAAAATTATGGCTTTATGACAAGGTTTATCGTCCAGCGGAGGAGCTTTTTTTAGATTGTATAAACCGAATGCAACGATTCAGGACACTGAAAGCTGAATTATATAAAATTCTAATATAATTAGTCAGTTAAATGTGTGTCAGATTGACACACAAATCAAGCACGTGGCACAGACAAAGGCAGTGTGACACCCGTTTCGTTGATGCGCCGGGACTGATCAGCGCAAATAAGGATCTGACTTTTTAATTGGCAATTTGGCGCTTGAGAATTTATTCGGGGGATTATTCAGGAATTAGTGGATGGTTGGCTGCGCAATTTGATATTTCTTGAGCTTGCGATAAAGGGTGTTGCGGCTGATACCCAGGCGTCGGGCGGCTTCCTTTTTATTCCAGTTACAATCAACAAGGACTTCCTTAAGCAATTTGGCTTCGTTTTCCATAATCGTTGTGGAGGTATCGGAAATGTCGTCCTGAGCCGGTGCATCGTAAAGTACATCCGGCAGGTCCGCCGCTTCTATTTGTGTTTCCCGGGCCAGCACGACCGCATGCTCGATGCAGTTTTCCAATTCGCGAACGTTGCCCGGCCATGCATAATTTAACAGCAGCCGCATGGCATCGGAGCTGATCTCGCTAATATCTTTTCTTTGTTCGGCGGCAAACTGCTGCACAAAGTATCTGGCTTGCAACGGGATATCATTACGCCGTTTGCGCAAGGGGGGTAAATTGATGGGAATTACATTGAGCCGGTAGTAGAGATCCTCGCGAAAATTACCGTCTTTGACTTCCTGGAGTAGATCCTTGTTAGTGGCGGCTAAAATACGCACATCCACCGCTATCGTTTGTTCGCCACCGATGCGTTCAAACTTTTGGGTCTGCAGCACGCGCAGCAGTTTGATTTGAGATGCGGCCGGTATTTCGCCGATTTCATCTAAAAAAACGGTCCCGCCGTGGGCCTGCTCAAATCGTCCTATTTTTTGGCGAACGGCACCGGTGAACGCCCCTTTTTCGTGACCGAAAAGTTCACTTTCCAGGAGTGTGGCCGGGTAGGCCGAACAATTGATGACGATAAACGGTTTACCCAGGCGCAGGCTTTTTTGATGGATGGCACTGGCCACCAGCTCCTTTCCGGTACCGCTTTCTCCCTGTATCAGCACGTTGGAATCGGTGGGCGCAATATCCTCAATAAGCCTATAAATGTTCTGCATCTTAGAATCTTTACCGACAATCCCGCAATATTCGGTGGTGACATTGACATGCCGTGCGATATTGCGCAGCTCTTCCTCATGCGAAACCGCTCTTTTAATGGCCCCGGATGAATAATTCAGTATTAAACGAATCACATCCTGTTCACGGGTTTCGCAATTGCAGCCACCCGGACATCCCACCAGAATCGCACCGAACAAACGCTTCTCATGCTGAATCGGGAATGCCGCGATTTGGCTTGCGGATTGAAAAGAACCCGGTACCAAAGCAGGGCTGAATGCATCTTTCTTGAGGTAACGAAACCCCTTTAGCTGGGTTAAGACGGGTAGCACGGACGCACAGGAATCTTCTCTGAAAGTGTTGAGCTCACCTTCTGAAAAAACGAAAAGCGTATCTTTGGTGCTGCTCATCGTTAGAAGTGCCAGCTCGCTGCAGGCAACAATTTCCTGTAATTTATTAATTAAATAGGTGCAAATATCTTTGAGATTATCCTGGGTCCAGGTTTTCTGAATAATTTCAAATGAACTTTTTGTCTGACGCTGGGCGCGTTGCAGATCCAGCGTATTTTTTTCAATTCGTCGGGTGTGGTCCCTGATGCGACCGATCATTTTGTTAAATGAGAACGTCAGGCGGTCGACTTCATCCTGTCCCACCGGTTCCACCGTTAGTTCCAGGTTCTTTTCGTCTACCTTTTCAGCTGCTTCGGCCAGAGCTGAAAGAGGCTTGGTAATCCGTTTAATAAAAAGAAAGCTGGCAGTAATGGCCAAAAAGAGAATCCCCAAGGTAAAGACGAGCATCTGGAGCCATAATTTTGCGACCTTGGATTGGTGAGGCTTTTCGGAAAATCCGATCCGCAGCATACCGGCTTTACCGGCGAAAATGGGCCAGGCAATATCATGGTAGTATTCACCTTTGTCAGTGACGATTCGCTTGAAATTTCCTTCTTCATTGTTTTTAGCAGTATTGCTATCAATCAGGTTTACGGGGATGCCTTTTGAAAAGGTGTGGGCCAGGATTTGGCCGTCTTTCATTACAAAAAGATAAGCGACTGAAGGATTGCTTTTAAGTTGATGATTGAGAAGGTTTTGCAGCGCGATTAAATCGTTGATCAAGATTTTATTTGTCGCTTCCAGCGCCACAGCCTGCGATAGATATTTCCCTTGAACGATCGTGTCGTCGTGCAGGCTTTTGCTGAATCGATGGGTTTCGATTAATGATATGATTAGCCCGCTGCCGGTAACAAACGCGAATACTGAAATTACCAATTTGCTTTTTAAGCTTTTCAGTTTCATGGGTTTGATCTTCTATGATTTCGCATCCTGATTCATTTCTAAAATAGGATGATAACATTCCTCTTTGGGCGCAATAAAGCGATCAATCATCAATTCATCTAGAATTCGTTTTCCCTCTGGATCTCGGTGCATATTAAAAAGTAACTGGCGCATACGTTCTTTCAATCGAGTCGGCAGCTGTGATGAAGCCACAACCGGTGGATTTCCAAAAGGCTTTGATTTTTTTATTATCCGGGTTTTGGATGTAAACGTCGGATCTCTGTGATTGTAATATTGCCAGATTTGTCCGTGAACCGCAGCACCGTCCACCAATGACTTGGCCACTGCCATTATAGAATTGTCATGGCTGTAGGTATAAATCGTTTTTTTAAAAAAGTTCTCGGGGGTCTCTCCTTTTTCTCTCAGCCAGTAAGTTGGAACCAGTTTTCCGGTATTTGACTCCGGATCGGTGAAAGCAAAAATTTTGCCTTTAAGATCCGCCAGCTTTTGATAGGGGCTGTCTTTGTTGACAATTAAATAGGATTCATACAGATAGGATCCCCGTACCTCGGGCATGGCCATAGCTTCAAATCCGTATTTTTCTTTGCCGATCGCATAGGGCCCCGAACAAATGAACGCCAGATCAATCTGCCCCAGGCCGATAAGTTCATTTATTTCTCTGTAAGTCTTGCGCTGAACAAGCTGGATTTTCCTTCCCAGTTGTCCGGCGATGTAATTCAGCAGCTGATGATAGTTAACCACCGTCTCCTGAGCAGAGATCATGGAGCCGACGGCGACTTTAAAATTCGAACTTTGCGCAAGGTTGTCGCCCGGGCGTTTGGCCGGCACGCGTTCGGAAAAATCAACAAAGGTGGCATCCGATTCGCCGAGGCAGCCGCTTAAACCGCCGACCATGGCAATACACAGGGCACTGAATATGAAACGCATCAATCGAAAAACCATCTTCTTTCCAGTAAACTTCGATTTTTATATGCCTATATAACGCAGAATATATTTTAAAGCTATAATTATAATCACCCCGCCGAGCAGTAGCTTTATCCAGCGCGCGGGAACGTATTTTTGTGCCCGGGCCCCCAGATACATTCCCAGTAAGCCTCCCGCGCCAAATAAAATCCCCAACAACCAGTCTGGAGCTGCCACGGCCCCGTTTATCGGGATCAGACTGTAAAAGGTCACACCGGCCAGCGATGAAACAAAGGTTCCCAGAAGCACCGCACCGGCAATGGCATATACGGGCAGGCCAAAAAAGGTGATCAAAAACGGTGCGATAATCGAACCACCGCCGATGCCGTAGACGCCGCCGATAATACCGACGATCAGGGCCAGCCCGAGCAGCCTGGCGGTGGCAAATGAATAGGTGGCGCCCTTAAAATTAAAGCGGGTGGTTTTGATTTCAACTGATGCGGCATGCACCCGATCAGTGAGGTTGCAATTTTTGGCGGGAGCCGCTGCTCCGTTAAATGCGTCTTTTAGCAATTTTATCGCAATTAACATCAGGACACAGCCGACAAAAAATTTGAAGGTTTTTGGATCCGGTAGAAAAGTGATGCGCAGATAATAACCGATAAGAACGCCCGGAATGATGCCGACCACAATCAACATCGCCACCGGCCACACGAAGCGGCACTCTCTGGCATAACGGTAGACGCCGCCGGGGGTGCCGGTCACATTAAACAGAAAGTTGGTGGCTGTGACCGATGGACTGGTGAATCCCAGGACACTCATTTGAAACGGCAGCAGCAAAAATGCGCCCGAGATGCCTCCCATGGAGGTGAAAAAAGAGATGCCGAAGGCCACCAGCGGCGGGATTAAAATAAAGGTTTCAACCCCGGAAACCGGAAATGTAAAGTTTAAGAACGCCATACTGATTGCCATTTGTTTATGAAGGCTGGTTTATGAGATTGTCCAATAACTCATTTCCCCTCCCTTGACGGCCTGCGACGAGCTCAGCCGAGTCGGAGGGGATTAAGGGGAAGGTGAATAAAAAAGACGTTGATTCCATTTCTATTATATCACCCCCACCCAAACCCTCCCCCGTCAAGGGGGAGGGATTAAGTGCGATTATCCGAAGTTATTGGCAGCATCTCAAAGATTGCTGGGAATCCACATGAGCTGCGGGTTCAGCTGATCCGTCCAGGGAATCCCCGAGTTTTTCCAGCCATTTTTCAATCGTTTACCGTGCGATGAGCTGGCCGGATCTTTAACGCGATCGCCCTCGAAACCATCGGTCACCGAATAGGCGCCCTTAAAACCGGCCGATGCCATAGCATTAACGGCTGCAGCACTGCGATTGCCCGAGCGGCAGATCACCAGAATGGTATCGGATGTTTTGAATTTCTGGCCGACTTCAGCGATAAAGTTCGGGTTGGCCGTCATCAAAGGCCCTTTGTTCTGCACCGCCATTTTATAATTAAACAATTGAAGGGGTATATTGTGGGCCATGGAGGGATGACCGATAAAAACATATTCTTCCGGCGTCCGAACGTCTAAAATTTTGATTTTGTTTTGGTCGGCCAGCCACATTTGATAGGCTTCTTTGGCGGTTAGGTAAAGGCCGAGGACGGTCTGCTTGTGGGACGGCAAAGTTGATTTAGCCGTCGATATTGAAAACCAGCTCAGTAAGAGCAAAACCGCAATCAATATTGCGAAATACTTTTTATTCATATTATTTACCCCTATTTTATTCTTAAAATCCGGGGGTTTTTCATCCCGATGCTATTTTCCCCGCCAAACAGATAGTGTCGCAATCGGGAATACCACATATATAGTTGTTTTTGTCATTCCGGGCTTGACCCGGAATCCAGAAATGTTTGTCTGAAAATACTGGATGCCCGCTTGGCGCGGGCATGACGGTAAAAAATATCGGTCACCTATATGAATTAAAAATACCGCCGAATATCTTGTCATCGGCCGACATGCATTGCGTTTTTAACTGTTTGTACTTTTTTAGCAGGTTTTTGCCATCTTGACTTAAGCGCGATCCCGCTTTGCGATCGGCATGCACAATACGGGCATCCATGTGTTTTTCGGTCGCTTTGATCTTGCTCCAAACCGCTTTGTACGACATTTTCATCAATTTGGCGGCCTGATTCATAGAGCCTGTATTGTCGATATGTTCCAGGATCCTGGCGCGGCCTTCACCAATAATGATATTGTTGTCTGCGTCTACGATCCACTGGCTTGATCTTAATTTGAGTTTTGCCATTATTTTATGCTCCACATCTTGGAATCAAATAGGAATTGTTAATCACGAAAACACGAAGAAGAAAAAAAAATTTATTTTGTGCTTTTGAAATTTCGTGTTTTCGTGGTTATAAAAATAGTTTTGTCTTTACGAAAATAGTGAGTTAGCCCCCGATGGCGCGCATGGCGCGGCTGCAAGTATTTTGATGATCTTTGGCATTTAAGTGGTGGCCGGATGGTTTTTCCGCCACTGCCTGTTTGAATATGTCAACGATATCGCCCTGGGTTGCCCCGCTTCTGAGTGCAGCTTTGATATCGATTTCATCCTGCGAAAATAAGCAGGTCTTAATCTTCCCGTCAGCAGTCAGACGCAGGCGATTGCAGGAACCGCAAAAATGCCAACTGATGGGTGCAATGAAGCCGACTTTGCCGATCGCGTCTGGAAGCTTGCAGAGCCGTGCCGGTCCGTAAGAA
The DNA here is from genome assembly GCA_964545505.1 of uncultured Desulfobacterales bacterium. Taxonomy (GTDB): domain Bacteria; phylum Desulfobacterota; class Desulfobacteria; order Desulfobacterales; family JAHEIW01; genus JAHEIW01. The sequence continues at coordinate 7,067 of CAZJHF010000194.1, forward strand.
TCGGTAGCCGGTTCAATTTGAACACAGTCAATTTGATGAATTTTTTTCATAAACTCTTCAACCGGCACAAACAACGATTCATAGTCGCCGTAAGCCGTGCTGTTGGTGGGCATGAGTTCTATAAAGCGTACATGGTAAGGTTTGCTGAGCGTTAAAGCGGCCAGATCTTCGATTTCATCATCATTGATGCCGCGCATGACCACGGCATTAATCTTTATGGGGTGCATCCCGATATCTTCAGCGCGCGCGATGCCGGCCAGAACGCGGGGCAGCCGATCGTAACCGGTTATCTTTTCAAAGCGCTCTGGTCTTAAGGTGTCCAGACTGATGTTGATTCTGCGCACCCCGGCCTTAAATAGAGGCTCGGCCATTTCAGCCAGATAGATTCCGTTGGTCGTCAGGGCCAGACTTTTTAAACCGTCAAGACGGGACAGCATCCGGCAGAACGCCACCACGCCTTTGCGGACCAGCGGTTCGCCGCCGGTGATGCGGATCTTGCTGATGCCGGCAGCAACGGCTGCCCGGGCAACCTTAAGCATTTCCTCGTAGGTTAATATTTCAGATCGTTCCAAATGACTGCGGCCTGAAAACGGCGTGCAGTAGTAACATTTGAGATTGCAATGATCGGTTATGGATATGCGCAGGTAATCGATTTTCCGTCCGTAGCTATCAACA
>CAZJHF010000195.1:0-7666 GCA_964545505.1 uncultured Desulfobacterales bacterium
ACGCATTGCCCCCTCTGACCAACCTTCGATTCGCCAAGAGGCAACCTGAAGATGAAGCACCTCGCGCATACCATTTCAATCTGCATATTGTTTTTCTGGGCATTGCTTCCAGGATTGCAAGAAGCCCTGGCCGGCTCGGAAGGCCTACCCCCCACACACCGGCAACATCAAATTGCTACCCAGGATGGCATTGCGTCTGTTTCCGGTTCAGAAGGCACGGTTTTGATCCTGCTGACTGTGGGCATAATCGGTGTATTAAGTGTCCGGCGCAAAAAAAAGGCCCCTAAAAGCCTTGCTCAGCCAACAGTCCCCCAAACCACACACAGAAATCGCCATAGAGTATTTATTGATCTCAATAAGCAATACCTGAATTTGCAATACAAGATAGCCCAGCACAAATTTTCAGGCGACGCACCGCCCGACGGCCTGCTAAAGGAGATTTCCGATATCGAACGTAAGGTTCGCTTGATTTCCAGGGCACTTGAATAAAGATAAAGGTGTCAGGTTTCAGGTTTCAACGGTTACGGGTGTTTGGTGATTTGGTGATTTGGTTTATCGAGGACGGGGACGAAGATCTTATGCTCCGATCGTATTCGTCCTCGGTTGTTCTCGGATTGTGTCTCGCTACACATGTTACGCACTACGCGTTGCGTGTTACGTGGTCGGGTTGGCGGGAGTGCCCGCCCCTACGTTTGTGTTTTGGCCTCTGTGCTCAGGCAGCCGCAGCCTCAAACATCACGCCTATGAGCTATCAGCTATGAGCTGTTTGCCTGTTTAGGGCGCAGCCTCATTCGCATTTGGTTCCTCAGAGCGTATTATCCCGGTTGACAATCCTGTCGGCCTCCGATATTTTAATCTCGATGACCTTTGCCAAAGATCCTTTCTGTATTTAGAGCCTACCTTAAACCGTCATGTTATCTTAACGAATGGAGTTCTATGATGGTAAAAAAGCAAATGCACAGCCGATTCCTTTTTGTTTGCTGTGGGGTTGCAGTGATCTTGCTTTTGACCGGTACCGTGCTGATTCAACCCCGAACTGTTGTGGCTGCCACGGTTTATCTCAACGATGGCAGCCAATTGACTGCAAATTCCCCGCCGCCGACCCGGAAAATCCCGCTTTTATTCGTCCACGGCCATGATCCCAACCCGGATCCGAACAATCCCAATTATCAGAAAAACTGGTGGCATTCGCTGGCTGACCTGCCCTCTTTTAAACAGACCCTGGAGTTGCCGCAAAACGCCTGTCTGGGAATCGAGCCCTACTACATTTACTTTGCAGACCAGGGGCATTCTATTGCGCTCGATGCCGCCGATATTGGCGAGGCCATTGACCTTATTTTAGCCCGACATCAGCCACAGGACCCGAACAACCCGGATCTGAAAGTCGTGATCATCGCCTACAGCAAGGGCACCCTCAGTTCACGCATGTATATAAAAAACCTTCATGATAACAATCTCGATATCCCGGTTTCGACCTTCATCGCCATCGCCCCGCCCAATCATGGATTAAAGGTGCCCTTTCTAACTGCCAGTCTGGCCGCCAAACAACTCAACAATGGCTATTCGGGCAATTTATGCATTCCCTATGAAGCGGCCGCCCGGGATTTTATTGAAATTCTAAATGGCCATCCGATTCAGGACACCCATGCCGACAATTTTGATCCCACCATCAACTATTCGAGCGAGGCGCCCGGCAGCCGGCCGGCCGGATCGCCGCTCCAGGACGGCGTTCTGTATGTCACCCTGTATGCCAGCGCAACCAGGGATTTTGTAGGCGGCAGCACGCCCGCCGATGATTGCCAGGGCAGAGTTCTGGCTAAAAACCTGGCGGCCGATGCCGTCAACATCGAGCTTCCGGAAATTACCGGCAGCAATAATATCGCCGTTCACCAGAACACCGTCCATCATCCGCAGACGATATTTAAAGCCCTGTACACGGCCATATATCAGCAGGTTCCACCTGATAATATGACCTTCGAAATGCCGGTTGATAACATACCCCTTATTCCGCCGCCGGCAGCACAGCCGCCGGATGCGTCGGTCGTCCTGCTGTTTGATCGATCCGGCAGCATGAACTGGGGCCACGATGGGACCTTTAACGTTGCCGAGCCCGCCCGGCGGATCACCCTGGCCAAACAGGCCGCGATCCCGTTTCTGTGGATGCTGAATTATTTCAATCCCTGCGGCACAAATTTCGCAATAGCCGCTTTCCCGCACCAGCCACAGCAGGCCTGTGAGGGTCAGGTTATTACGGATCTTAGCCTCTTGCAGCAAAGTACCGTCGACACGGCCATTGACACCACCATTCCAGGCCTGACGCCCGGCGGCAGCACCCCGTTGCTGGCCGGCATCGACACCGCAGCGGATCTTTTCGACAATGCCGATCGCAAGGCCCTGGTCCTTTTGAGCGACGGTTTTCAGAATTGTCCCTCAATAGCGGGTGCGGAAGCATCGCAGATTACCCAGCGCATTCAGAATCTTAATGCAAACGCAATCAATGTTCATGCTATCGGATTTGGCCAACCGGCCGAGGTCCCGCATGATCTGCTCAATCAGATTGGAACCGCAACCCAGGGCGGATTTTACGATGTGACCTCTGATCCCAATTTCAATCCAGGGGCCTGGGACCCCGGCAATGCCCTGCAGGAAACATATAAGGCCGTATTGGTCGATTCGCTGGAGCTGGAATCTGCAGCAGATCCGCTCGCGGTCATTCGTGACAGTGAAACCCAGATTCATGATTTTTATATCAGCAAATCCGACAAAAAAGTGGTCGTTTATATAAGCTGGGCGACTTTTCAGCGCGACAGACTGTCGCTGGCTGTGACGACATCCGACGGGCAAAAAGTGATGCTCACAAACCCGCCTGCGGGGGTTCAGACGATGGGCGGCGACACATTCCGGATCATTGCCTTCGAAAGTCGTTTTCTGAAACAGCCCGGCAAGGTCGGACCCGACCCATGGCAGATCAAGATCTCGCTGGCCGGCCCAACTGAAAACAAAAGGGAAAAATACCAGTACAGTGTCATTACCCGATCGAATTTGAAGATGAACGTTAAATTTGACCGCCAGACATATCAAACCGGCGATACCATTGTTATGAGTGCGTCATTGAGCGAGAGCAATCAACCCATCAGCGGACTGCGCGATATTGGTATCCAGGTCACCCGCCCGCAGATGGGTCTGGGCAACTGGTTCGCCAAACATCCGATCTCTCTTACCGCGCTGAAGCAGGTGCCGCAAAAGCAAGGTCAGGAAAATCTGTCGGCGCTTCATCGCAAGGCGATCTATCTGACGCAACACGCTCAAATTACTTTGCCCCAACGCACTCGTCCTGAATTTGTGCAAATGGTTGATGATCAGTCCCACGGCGATGCCAAAGCCAATGATGGCGTCTATACGGCTCGTTTCAGCGATACCCACCAGCAGGGAACCTATGTCTTTTATGTTCAGGCTGCCGGGACCACCGGCGCCGGTATGGCCTTCAAGCGCGAAAAGGTCATCAAAAAATATGTCACCATCAAAGTTGATCCCTCCTATAGTACGGTCAAAGCCGTCAGCCGGCCGGCTGCTGAGCAAAATGTTCGAGCCTATGAAGTGCGCCTCACGCCAAAAGATGCTCTGGGCAATTTTTTGGGCCCGGGCCATGCCGGTTCCATGAAATTGGAGGCATCCAAAGGAAAGTGGGTTGAATCCTTGCAGGATCACCTGGACGGAAACTACACGCGGGTCTTATCTGTCCCGCATCATGTAAAACCGCAGGCGCTCGATCTCAAACTGAACATTAAAAACACAGCCGCCACATTTCGTCTGGCAGATTTACTGTTGACACCTGAAACCCATCACCCCTTCAAGGAGTGGTATCTGGTGGTGGTGCTTGTTTTGCTGATGGTGGTGCTGGTTGCTGTGTGGATAAAGGGCAGATAAGACGGCGCTACCGAACCAAAGGGGGTATCGGCGGCCAAAAGGGACCGCTGCCTGACAATCGATCCTACGTCAGGCCGGTAAAATCGAAACTGAGTTTGCCCTGGAATTTTTCAACGCGCTTGAAGATTTCTTTGAGCATGGTCTGTTCGATGCGGGATAATTTTTTAGGGTTGATGTAATTATTCGGCGCTACGTTTTCTTCGACCATCGCCTCGACCTGGCGCGCCAACCGTTGCTGCATCATATAACTATACGCTGTTTCCAGTTCGTTGTGCTCCTCGGCACTGATCTTCTTTAATACCAGCAGTTGATTCAAGCGTTCATGTGTATTGGTCTCGTCAATTCGATGATTGAGGGCATAGATTCTGGCGTAATCGACAATCGGTTGCATGGCGGCTTTGATGTCAAAGGCATCCCGGTGCTCACCTTCGGACTCGACCACAAAGTTTCGGAAAAAGCCAATCGGAGGCGTAAAATACATCGCATTTTCAGCCATGTGGCGAAAAAAGCCCGGCCAACCCCCCAATTCTTTAAACAGGTATTGACGCAGATCGGTGATCAGTTCCTCTTCACCGTAGCCGGATCTAAAATCAAAGAAAATACTGGCCTGCAGCAACGCTTCGGGCTCGGCCGTATGAATCCAGCGTCTGAAATAGCTTTTCCAGGTGGACAAAGGCTGGCACCAATTGGCATTCTTGGCCATAATCCCACCCTTGCAAAGGGCATAGCCGGTCTCATCCAACCAGTTACAGACCCGTTCGCTGAATTTTAGAAAATATTGGTTCACTTTTTTAAGGGAATCGGAAGGCACATCTTCAAAAATAATGGCGTTGTCCTGATCCGTCTTCAGTGTTTGCTCTTTGCGCCCTTCGCTGCCCAGGATCATAAAAACAAATTTGACCGGGGGCGGGCCAAATTCGTCCAGCGCAAATCCGATGATTTTTTCCAGGATCGTATCTGAAATTGTTGTCAACAACCCCGTCACGTTGTGGGCCTTGGAGCCGGTATTAATCAGAGTTTCAATTAAGCGCGGAACCTGCTGCCGGACCTGAACGATCTGGTTGATAAACCTGGCCTGAATTATCTCGCGGATAATAAATAATGGGGATTGGCCCTGGGCCTTGAGTAAATCACGGTTGGTGATGACACCAATGACGCGACCATCTTTATCGGTGACCGCCAGGTGTTTAATATTTTTTTGCATCATTTCCATCAGGGCCTCAAAAAGAAGCGCTTTTTCGGAAATTTTGCTCAACGGTGACGACATGATATCGGAAACCGGCTTCAAGATATCATAGCCGGTGGCCGTCACCTTTTTTCTCAGATCATTGTCCGTTACCACACCGACAAATTGACCTTTGGGCTCACGCACAAAAATGGAGCTCGTGTTGTGCTCGCTCATCACCGAAGCGGCTGCCTGGATCGGCATGTTCTGATCACAAAAAACCAGATCTTTGTTGTATATGCTTTCAACCTGCCGATTAAAAAACTCCGTGGCTTGCTCGCTCGGCCTGCGATTATGGGCCACGATTTCGGCATAGGAGCGATCAAGCATCCGTTTACCGAAGGTATCGGTGAAAAAGTCTGAAAAGGCACCGTGTTTCTGGCAGGCTTCCAAAAACATTTCCTTGGGCAAGATATAAAAATAAGAGTCCTCACTGACCCTAAGCGTCCGGATAGCGATGCCATCGTTTATCAGCATCGAAATACCACCGTACATATCCCCCTCGCCCAGCATGCCGCGCAGGGTTTTTCCATCATTTTCTTCAAAATAGCGCTCAGCGGCCCCTTTCTGGATGATATACAAATAATCGATTTTGGAGCGCCCCTGGGCAAACAAAATGGTACCATTGGGATAGTTGATAATAGAGACGGCCGCAGCCATTTTTTCCAGATCCGCCTGGGGCAGAAAAGAAAACGGCGCCAGCTCATGCAAAAAATGAAGCACCTGACCGGCAGCGACCACCGAAGCGTAGGATTTATTCATCATACGCTTGCGGAACTTTTCGGCAAAAAATTCATAAAAACCTGTGTGCTGGGTCGCAACATCCAGAAAAACCGTTTCGGGCACCACATATAAAGTAGCATCTTCAACGACTTTGACCGAACGAACGGATATGCCGGCATTCATGAGGATCGAAATGCCTCCGAAAATTTCTCCCTTTTTGACGATGCCGGTCATTTCCTTTTCGCCGTCGGATTCATAGAAAAGCTCCAAAATACCGTCTTTTACGATATAGATGGTCTCCAGTTTCGTGCGTCCCTGCACGGACAAATTGTGACCGCTGGTGAAGTTTTCAATGCTCAGCGATTCAGCGATTCGCTTGCATTCAGCTTCTGGCAGCTTTGAAAATGGAGCCAGCTTCGACAAAAATGTAAATATCGGTTCTGACATAATTTCTCCTGTTAATTGCAGCCGGAGGTTCGGCGCAACCGAAAGCATGGCAACGCCGCTCTAAAAATCAGCAACGATCGGTCCTACCGTAGCATAACTGACATAATGTGCCAATTCGAATAACACTTGGCGCAGGCAGCATGCCGGTAACCTCACGACATATTTGACACTGCCATCCAATTATTTTATAGTGGCATGCCAATTCAATAATTCGCCCTTTACCTGCTACACGCGCAAACAGAAGGTGACCGATGACTCCCAAAGCCAGAAAAAATAAACGTTTGGTCGCTTTATTTCTGCTGGGTAGCATTCTTTTCAATTACCCTCTTCTGTCATTGTTTAATCTCAAATCCAGTATATTCGGCATGCCTCTGCTAGTATTCTATATCTTTACCGCCTGGCTATTTATTATTCTGATAGCAGCCATGGCGACCAAAACCCGCGGACAGCCCCCATCTAAACCCATTGATAATACCGGGCCATAACCGATGTTAGAAACCGGGGTCATACTTTTTGTTTCATTTGCCTACATGGGGTTGCTTTTCGCTATTGCCCATTACGGAGATAAACGCGCCGATGCCGGGCGCAGCATCATCAGCAATCCGTATATTTACGCACTTTCCATGGCCGTTTATTGCACGGCCTGGACTTTTTACGGCAGCGTCGGTCTGGCAGTCGGCAGTGGACTGGGCTTCTTAACCATTTATATCGGGCCAACCCTGATGGCCTTGCTGGGATGGTCCGTCTGGCAGAAAATTATCCGTATCAGCAAGGTTCATCGCATTACCTCCATCGCCGATTTCATTGCCTCCCGCTACGGAAAAAGTACCACTCTGGGTGGGCTCGCCACCAACATTGCCGTCATCGGTGTCATCCCCTATATCGCGCTGCAGCTTAAAGCGATTTCAACCGGATTTTTGCTGATCACGCAATATCCGAATATATCGGTTTCATTCAGTTTTTCCGACGTTCCGGTGATGTATGACCCGGCGTTTTATATCGCCCTGCTGCTGGCCGTATTTGCCATTCTGTTTGGCACCCGTCATCTGGACGCAACCGAACGACACGAGGGACTGGTGGCGGCCATCGCTTTCGAGTCGATTGTCAAGCTGGCCGCATTTTTAACCGTCGGGATATTTGTGACCTATTTCATCCATAACGGATTGGGGGACCTTTTTCAGAAAGCCGCCGCATATGCCGATGCAACAAATACTCTTAGCAATGATTCCGGTGGACTCAGCGCGCTCATTTTTGACAAATACCTGACAATAGAAGGCCAGGGTTTCAGTTATACGGACTGGAGTATTTATTTATTGATCTCCATGTTGGCCATCATCTGTTTGC
>CAZJHF010000196.1:0-7605 GCA_964545505.1 uncultured Desulfobacterales bacterium
CTCATATTTATTCGCTCCCAGGCGATGATAGGGCAAAACTTCAACCGGGAGCCCCGTGCGGGCTTTTGCCAGAAACGCACCGGTTTTTTTGATCATGCCCGGAGAATCATTGTAACCGGGTATCAGCGGCAAGCGCACCAGAACATCTTTGTTGCTTTTTAACAGGTTTAATAAATTGGTTTTGATCCTGTGGTTCGATACGGCCGTGTAACGCTCATGTGCAGCGGTGTCTTCGACTTTAAAATCAAAGATGACCAGGTCCACATGCGAAAGCATGGCTTCGAAATGCGCTTCAGTCGCATGACCGCAGGTTTCAATCGCCGTATGGACCCGACGGCCCTGGCAATGAGAAAGGAACGCCCGGGCAAACTCCCGTTGGAGCATGGGCTCACCGCCGGAGAGGGTGACGCCGCCGCCGGAGCGGTCCCAGAAGGCACGATCCGCTTTGATCTGCTGCCAGAGCGTTTTGACATCAATCGTATAACCGCACAGTTCGACCGCATCGGACAGGCAGACCCGGGCACAGCGGCCGCATCCGGTGCAGCGCTCCGGATGGTGCCGGCGCAGGCCGGACTCAAATTCAACGGCGGCATTCGGACAGGCCTGCTCGCATTCGCGGCACAGGGTGCAGTGATCCCGGTTGTACAGCACTTCCGGGTGGGCATGCTGCGATTCGGGATTGGCACACCACCGGCATCTTAAGGGACAGCCTTTCATGAAAACCGTGGTCCGGATACCCGGTCCATCATGAATGGCATAGTGTTTGATATCAAATATCAGGGCTGTAACGGTTTGCGGCATCACTCGACCCCGTGGGCGGTACGCATGATGATTTCATCCTGCAAATCTTTGCTTAGCGAAACAAAATAGTCACTGTAGCCGGCGACCCTTACGATCAGGGAACGATACGACCGGGGATCTTTCTGCGCGGCCAGCAGGGTTTCTTTTGAAACCACGTTGAACTGCATGTGATAGCCCCCGAGGGCGAAATAGGTCCGTATCAGTTCGGAAAATTTCTCCAATTGCTCCCGGCCGGCTAAGATTTGCGGTGTAAATTTCATGTTCAGCAGGGTGCCCGCTGTGCGAGCATGGTCGACCTTGACCAGTGATAGAATCACGCCGGTGGGCCCGGACATATCCTGCCCCTGGACGGGAGATACGCCTTCAGACAGGGGCGCACCGGCAAAACGACCGTCGGGAGTCGCCGCCGTGGCATGCCCCATGGGAATGTGGGTTGTCGTGGGGATCATGTTGGCCCGATACGCTTCGCCGTAAGCACTCAAATGGTCGCCGAGGATGTCACTGAACAGATTCACGGTATCGGCTGCCAGCCGGTCGACGTGTTCATGGTTGTTGCCGAATTTCGGGCCGTTTTTCCACAGCTGCTTCTGCAAAAGCGGTTGGGACGAAAAGTTGTCCAGCAGGGCTGCGTGAATCTGCGCAAGACGGTATTGTCCGGTCGAAAAACAAAATTGCCGGATGGCCGCCAGCGAGTCCGTCAGGGTGCCCAACCCCACGCCGCACATCATGGGCGCATTGTAGCGTGCGCCACCCTGATGAAAATCTCTTCCTTTTGCAATGCAATCGTCCATCACCAGTGATGTAAACACGACGGGGCAATGCTTGGAAAAGGCTTCTATAGCAGCCGCATCATAAGCGACCTTCAGGGCCACGGCGGCTTTAAGCTGTTGGGCAAAGGCCTGCCACACATCTTCAAATGCGTTGAAATCGGTGATTTTACCCGTCCGCGGCCCCAGCTGTTTGCCGCTGATCATACTGACGCCGTCGTTGAGCGCCAGCTCGAGGCATTTGGGTAAATTCACATATCCGGTGGAGGCCATGTTGTCGCACCCCTGGGCATTGACCTCGACACACCCGTTAACACCGCCATTGCGGGCATCCATCAGTGTTTTGCCACTGGATAACAAACTGATGACTTTGACATCATCATTGAACATGGCGGGCATGCCGGTCCCGTTGCGCACGACCTCACAGGCCCGCATCATAAAATCCTTATCGGTTTTGGAGCTCACCAGACACGATAGCTGGGGCTGGGGGAGCGCCAGGGCATCAAGGGCGTTAAGGCAAAAATAAGAGATGTCATTGGTGCCGTCGCGGCCATCGACCCCGAGGCCGCCGATATTCAAGTTTTGAAAATCAACATAGGTGTTGCTGGCTTTGGCAGAAGCACCGGCTTTGGCCACCGTCATTTCGTTGAATTTGATCCACAGGCAATTGATCAATTCCTGTGCTCCGGCTTCATCGATTTTTCCCTTTTCGAGGTCGGCCTGATAAAACGGGTAGACATACTGGCAAAAGCGGCCGGGGGAAATGGCGTAAGAATTGCTTTCAAGATTCAAGATGAGATGGACAAACCAGAAGGACTGCAGCGCCTCGTGCAGGGTTTCAGCTCCGTATTCCGGCACGCGACGGCAAATGAGGGCATTGTTCTCCAGCTCCCTGCGCCGAATCGGATCTTCGCAGTCGGCCGCCAGATCGGAAGCCAGCTCCGCATATCGATGCGAAAAGGCGATCGCCGCGTCGGCAACCATTATCAGGGCATCATAAAATGCGCTTTTCTGCGAAAAATCAGCCTGCGTTTCAACCAACTGCGCCTGCCGGGCGGCAATTTCAGCCTTGATTCCGCCAAACCCCAGTTGAAGTACTTTTTCATAATTGACCGAGATATGGCCGATGCTGCGATCGATGTAATAATGAAATAAAAGACCCTCGTCTCCGGCCGCCAATGCTTTCGCGGGCGCTTTCTCGATAATACGGTCATATACGGTCCGCCCTTTCCAATAGGGGATAACCCGCTCTTTTAGGGCCGTCTTGGTATCGGCGTCAATGGCAAAAGATGTTTCTTCCCTTTCGGTCAGGGTGTCCAGCTCATCTTCAAGCCATTTCACGTTGAATTCAGGATAAACCGGAGATCCTTTGGCCACGGGGACCTTGCAGCCCACGATCAATTCATCGGCCTTTATGCTAATCGCGCTTTTTCGCAGGATTCGATCCAGGGCTTTGGCGCGGCAAATCGCCGGTGGTTCGTTTTCGGCATTTTGATAGGCTTCGGTCACCAGCAGCGCCCTTTCGGCAAAAACCTGCGGGCGAACTTCGACCAGGCGTTCGCGCAAACGGGCGACCCGCTCGCTGGTCAATTGCGGATTGTTCTGGGCCGCTTTTATTTTGTCCGACATATGCTAAACCCTCCCTGATGAAAATCATCAAAACCGATTTTGATCGCCGGTTCAACCGCTGAAGCGCAGCAATGGCGGACCTGGCGGTTAAAAACAGCCGTTCTGGTTGACCCGTGGTCCTACCAGAAAAAATCTATCCAATCTAACGTATTTTGTCAATATTAAATTGGTAGCTTTTCGCCCTTCTTGACATTGAAAATAATATTAAGATATTAAAATAAAGACCTTTTATATGATAACGGTCAAATCATCCAATTTCTCACCTGTAAATGAAGCAATGCTGCTTTTAGGCCCGAAAATGATCGTATTTCAAACCACTGGTTGACCAAAAACAGAATACTGAGGAAAAATCGTTGAAAAAGAAAAGAGACGACGTTATCGCCAAACTGAAAGAGCTCATCAAAACCAAGATGTACACCAAAGGCAGCAAGCTTCCCGCCGAGCGTGATCTCGCGGAAATGTTGGGCGTCAGCCGCTCACTGCTGCGTGAAGCAATTATCACCCTGGAAGCCTGGGGGGTTCTTGAATCGGTGGAACGCCAGGGCATATTCGTGCAAACGCCATTTCTGAGCGATTTCACCGACAGCATGCAGTTTATGCCCTTCTGGCTCGAAGATCTCCTGCCGCAGGTTATGGAAATGCGCTGGATTTTGAGTGTATCAGCAGCGGAACTGGCAGCCCATCGTCGTACGGATGACGATTTGATGAAAATGAGAGCCTGTATTGAAAAGCTGAAGTCCGGCAACGGTGAAGCAGAAGATAAAAAAAAGGAGCGTTCATACTGGGAGATCATGCTTCACAATTTGTATATTTCCGCCACGCAAAACAAAATAATGGAGCGTGTCAACGAAGGTCTGGCGTCGCTGATTGAAAGAAACACCAATCTGAGCAACGTTGTCTTCATGACGATTGATGACTGGTTCGACCTGGTGGTCTCGCAACACGAACAGCTGGTTCAGGCCATCGAAGAACAGAATGCCCGTAAGGCCAAGGCCATAATGATTCAGCACCTGGAAGACTCGATTCAGAAAATAGAAAAATTGAGTGAAGAAGGCCTGTTTCCTTTTGCCTACAAAAGAACATTACCGCTGTCATAGACAAGCGCCGGGTTTTATGAGCCCGCCTGCTTACCTTTTTCGGCGACCTTCTTATTAAATTTTGCGGCATCGATGACAAAGCGTTCGTGGGTCCCTTCAGAAATCTTGTCGAGACCGTCATCGGCAACAATCGAAAAAACCAGCCTGCGGCCGTCGACTTCCTTGAGTTTCACCGCTACCGTGACGGTCAAACCCGGTGGCGTGGCTGCCAGGTGATTCAGGTTCAACCCGATGCCAACGGTTTGCTCCTCGGGCCAGTTGAGGTGCGGGTTAATGGCCTGGATACAGGTCCACTCAAACAGGCCCACCATAAACCCGGTGGCCAGAACTTTAGGCATCTTCTGAAATTCCGGTGCTTCAGGGTAAAGAAACGGGACGGTTTTGTTCTCCGGAACCTGGTATTGAAAATTAAACGTCAGGCCGGCTTTCAAGGAATCCTTCATAATTATTTCCGTTCGACTGTAAGGTGGGTAATAGATAATCATGGGTTGCATGTCATGCTATCGGGAAAGTCAGCCAGACGATCAAATGCCGCGGCTGAAGTGTTTCTCAAAAAACGTGTTTTGCGAAAACTGTTTTCAATCAATGAGCGATTTTTTTGCCGGGTATAGATTTCAAAACGATCGGTTATATCGCCCGCCAGTTGTGCATTGATGTCGATGACCTCAACCGGTGTCTGGCAGGCAAAATCCAGACGGGTAACATCGATGGTGCGCATAATCGGATGGGCCCGGGTTTGAAAAAAAATCTTCAGGTTGACATTGTCATAAACGATGCGCCAGACCGTACGCCGGGCGCTGACCGCATCCAGAATCTTAAAAGCGTAGGTAGAAGGCGCTTCTGCTTTCCCGGCATTATAATCTTCAATCATCTCAGCCGCGACAATAAACCGTTCAACCGATTGGCCGATGTCCAGCACAGGCGCCTTGCCTTTTTGCCAGTGGTACATCGAGGCCGCATAGGTGTCATTGGTCAGGACCCTGACCGGCAGCTGCGATCCGGTATGGACAACCATTTCTGCGTTCAAAAACTCAATGGCGGCACAGTCTCCGCTGCGATCGCTGATCAGCACATGGATGCCCGGCCCGGTGCGCCGCGGTGAAATTCGAACCAGCGCATCACTGGCAATCACCTCACTGACGCGGGCATAATTATCCAGCAAAAATTGCCGCCATTGCAGGGCAAAAGCCAGGAACGGGCGCTCGTCCGGCCGCGGATAACGCGATTCACTCAGGGACATGGTCTCGACAACAAGGCCGGCCTCATTCATCCCGCCGGTGGGAAGCTCGCGGCCATACTGGTTAAAGGTCACGCTGCCGTATTTGGATACCCAGCTGGCGGGTGTGCCTTTTTCAGCCGGATTGGGATAACTGCTTTTGGACATGCCGCGCTTATTGACAATCACCAGTGCCTCTTCCACATCCCAGTCATAATTTCGACCAAATATTTGATGATCTTTTTCTCCGAGCACAAAAGTTGTGCAGGCGCTGCCCTCTTTAGGTGTCAGGCTGCAGAACCAAAAGGTTGCCGCCAGAAGCCAACAAAAAGTTTTCATGACTTTTCTTCCCTTTTGAATATTGATCTTCTCAACCGACTATCAGTTTCTTAAAGGAACTGCAAGCCGATGCCATGATATAGTCGAGCGACATTTGGTGAATACAAATGGCGTTCATTTGCGCTGCGACCGTCGACTTGGTACTGAGCCAGGATATTGATTTTGCTTGATTTCAGGCTTAATCAAGGTTAAACATCGGATCTGGTAAGGCATTGCATTCTCGCTGTATCTTTATTTCTTTATTCTTCTTCTGCTGCTGACATGCTTTCTATTTCTGTGGCAAATCGTTAAAAGTAAAAAGGTGTTTAATTGGACTTTTCAATTTGTGACCGCATCATAGAAAATATTTCTCAGGTGATCGTGGGCAAACAGCAAGCCCTTGAACTTTTGCTGGTCGCCTGTATCGCTGACGGGCATGCGCTCATCGAAGATGTTCCCGGACTGGGGAAGACATTGATGGCAAAATCCCTGGCCAGAACGATTGGCGGATCATTTAAGCGGGTACAATTTACACCGGATCTGCTGCCTGCCGATATCACCGGATTTAACGTCTATGACCAGCAGGCCGGCCAATTTACCTATCAACCGGGGCCGGTGATGACCCATATTCTGCTGGCCGATGAAATTAACCGTACCATTCCCCGCACCCAATCCAGTCTGCTGGAGAGCATGGAAGAACGCCAGGTAACCGTGGATGGCCAGACACATGTCCTACCCCGGCCGTTCCTGGTCATGGCCACCCAGAATCCAATTGAGCTGGAGGGAACCTTTCCCCTGCCCGAGGCTCAGCTTGATCGATTTCTACTCAAACTACGTTTGGGGTACCCCGAAAAGGATGAGGAGATTTCGGTCATGGAACGCTTTCGCGAGCAGGACCCTTTGGCAAGCCTCAAGCCCGCTGCGCAACCCGAGCAGATGACAGCGTTGCAAAGCGCACGAAAAAAAATTCGAGTCTCCCTGCCGGTAAAAGAATACATCGCAGATATCGTCAGCGCCACCCGCATTCACAACGCCTTGCGTTATGGAGCCAGCCCGCGGGGTTCACTCGGTCTGATGCGCAGCGCTCAGGCGCTGGCGGCAATGCGGGGAAGAGACTTTGTATTGCCAGATGACATCAAGTATCTGGTCGTGCCGGTCCTCGCCCACCGGCTGATTCTGAGGGATGAGGAGCGACTGCGCGGTGGAACACCCGAACCCATTCTTGAGGAAATTTTGGAGCATATACCCGTTCCCGCGCCCACCGAATAAAAGGACTGCCATGTCAACCCAGGAAGACCGCCTGCCCTCAGTTTTTATTATCCCGCTGATGCAGTTCTTTATTTGTATCCTTCTTTTTATTTCACTGCTGTATGACCTGCGTGATCTCACCCTTTTGGCGCTTCTCATATTAGGGATTACGATCGGCGCACGGCTGTGGAGCCGGTTCAGCCTGAAAGGAATTCGATACACCTCGATGGTTGATAAACAAAAGCTTTTTCCCGGTGAATCGCTTGTTCTGCAGGTAAGTGCCGAAAACGCCAAATTACTGCCCGTGTGGCTGCAGATGAGTGTGCCCCTGGTAGATGCACTTGAGCTCGCCACTGAGACAACTCACTTTGCCAAAGATTGCTGGTTGCTTTCATACCAGCAAGCGCGCTTCAACTGGAAAATCGTCGCCCGGCGCAGAGGTGTCTATCGCCTGGGCTCCGCCCATATGCAGGTGGGCGATCTTTTTGGCTTCTTTGAAAAAGAGAAAAGATCGCAAGAGACAATTCGT
>CAZJHF010000197.1:0-7593 GCA_964545505.1 uncultured Desulfobacterales bacterium
CTGTGGGCGAGCCGGACACTTCCATAGGCTGTGTTATTAATGGCGAGGCATAGTTGACTATTGCCTCGCCAGTAAGTGCCGTGCTATGAAAGTCTCCAACTCGTTTAAAATCCACGGTACACAGGATGGCTGCGTTTTATGATATCAGCGCTAAACGGTCGCTTCCAGAGTGGCCTCATCAACATCCGCATCGGAAACCTTGTCTTCTGTGCCAGGCTTAATCCACCATTCTTCACGGAACATGGATTTATAAAGATTGTTGAACATAAAGGCCATCAGGGTATAGGCGGTTAGCCGTGACGTCGGTCGTTCAAGCCTTGTTAACAGCTGTTTCTGCTGGGCAGCATGCAGTTTTAGGGTTCGCAAGTATTTTAATAATACGATGGCCTGTGAATGATTCTGGGATCGATTACGCATGGATTTTAGCTTGTTTTCAAATTCCATCCTCAGCTGATCGATTTTCGCCGGACTGGACTCAAGCAATCGTTGTTGGCTTTGTGAACTTTCGAATATGGTTTGGTTGTTGACGCAGCGTTTCATTTTGATTGCTGTGGCCTCAATGTCCTGTCGAAGTACATCTCGAAACATGTGTTTGGCCGTATCGGGAACATCAAAAAAGATGGATTTTAAAAGGCTGCCTTTTTGATTCATTTTGGTCTGAAATTCCAGCAGCGCGCTGCGCCAAAACGCCCGGCTAACATCGGCGACGATTTCGGTTTCCAGCTTGCCTTCCATTTGGCCGTATTTTATTTTATTGCGAATATCGGCAAACAACCGCGCGGTTTGTTGGAACATCAATTCGCCGGTCACGGTTTTAAAAATCATGACCAGTGTCGCGTACCAGTCCTGCAAGTGTAAAATTTTGTTTAAATCGTGAAATGATTTGTGCAGGACCGCATTGCTGAAAAAATGAGATGGCGTTGCATAAAACGGTGTGCCGCCCAACAGTGGCTGCTTGATTTTTCGATCCTTCTTGGGTTCAAAATCTATAGCAGTCTCAACGTCGATAATACCCAGTTCGTATTCATCGGCATTCATCAGAAATAAGGGGTACTTGGAAGGATTGCCGGCGACCAGCAGATTGTCAGGTTTTAGATCACGCATCGCAATTTTTTTGGTTCTCAGCCAGGCGAGAAGATCCAGCAAGTTGGTTACGATACCAGCCATTTGGGGCTTGTTCTGTTCAAAACGGATTCTATGCACGTATTGCGTAATGGTGTTGCGATATGCCGTAACGGCTTCCATATGCTTGGTAAAATTGAGCTCTATCAGAAGATTTAATTCATGCACCAGATTGTCCGATAGTCTGCTTTCTTTGCTGGAAACAGACTTGCCCGCCAGATGTGCCAGAAACCAGCTTTGGATGCGAAACAGCGAGACATTCGGCGCCACGCCCGAATCGGTCAGAAACTGACGGATGGCCTCCTGGCAGTAGTCAGACACCTGTCTGATTTCAATCCCGATGGATTCTTTGGGCTTCCCGTAACGACCGCAGAACTTTTGATTGTCAAAAATGGTCTCTGAGTTCTCACTGACCTCTTCTGCGATCGCATCTTTGACATCGTTCAAATTGTCGACGATGTGACCCAGAAAGTAGTATTTTGAAAAATCCATAAAGAAAGCGAAGGAATTTTTTATTTTTAGATACTTCTGGTATTTGGTTTTGGTACGCAGCCAGGTCACATATTTTTCTTCAAGCTTTTCGGGAGACAAATGACTGCTGTCGGGTAGTTTGTGAATCAGATTCAAAAGGACTGAAACACGTGGAATGATGCATTCTTTGGGAGCCAGTTTATCGACGATCTCGCCTTCCTTTTTAATGCTGCGGATATAGTATTCAAATTCGCTGATCGGTTTTGCCGGTATTTTGACGACCAGATGGACGTCATAAATCACGTAAAAACATTTGCTTTTACTGCCGGTGTCCTCGCCCAAGGGACCAATGCTCATCCGGCGCCGCATCCAGTCGCCCCGGTGTTTGATTTGAAGCTCATAGACGGTGTTAGGCCCTGCAGAATTATCAGACAGTGAGCGTGATTTCATCGGAGCGTTTGCATTGGCCCCGATCTGGAGTCTGAAGACGTTTAAGAAGTATTTCAGAACATCGGACCGCGTGATGCCTTCTGTGGCATCTTCATCGGGCATGGCCTCCGAAGTTTGGGCCTGTTTGTGCATTTGAACGCGGGGTGCGGGTAGGGTTGTGCTGGGCTCGCGATTGCCGACCCATAAATGAATTACCAGCAAGATCATGATGCAGCCAAATGTTACCGCCAGGATGGAAATTACCCAGATGGATTTCTGACCAAAGGAGTGGCTGGTATCTTTGGCAAAGGTTTTAAGCTCATCTTTGTTCTTTACGAAATGGCGGGATATTTCATATTGGGCATGTTTCAGAAGGTATTTTAGATTTGGTTTGCCATAATAGTCGATTTCGAATTTTTGGGCGACAAAGGTCTCGCTGCCAATTTGATAGAAAATGGCATTGCCGGAGTCCCAGGTCCGGCTGACGCTGATGACCGGTCCGCTTTTCATGGCGACAACGTCATTTTTCATGTAACTGTTTAAAAACAAAACAGCTACAGCGATCGTCACCAGCAGAAGCACTAATATCACCCGACGCATTTTCATATTCGCTTATCCCTGTATCCTATACATCGTACCACATTATGCGCCCAAGACGAAGTTTTTATGGCTTGATATTTATTTAACATATTGATAAAATTAAAAATATTAAAAAATAACATTGTGCGCAACACTCCCTGGGTGTTGTCAACAGACTATGATTCTTTTATCGGAAATCGATTGATTTTCTTGAATGTTATTTTTGACGGGTGCGGGCGGCACTGGTTTCGATAATATACTGAAAATAATTCATTTCTAGTCGTCAGGGGAGCAGTGCAAAAGCCGGCGACACCTTTGCTTTCCATTGACCCGGCTAAAACGATTCTTTATACTTGGGGAATTGTTTTCCAGAGAATGGAATCAGGTGGTTGATTACAATGAAAACGCATCATGACTGCATCCCGTGTTTTGTGCGCCAAACACTGGAGACCATCAAACTGACATCGGATGATGCCAGCCTGCATGAAAAAGCCCTGAGGGAAATTCTGGCAATTCTGAGCCAAATGGATTTTAATAAAGAGCCCGTCATCATGGGACGCAAAATCCAGCATCTCATCCAGCGCTTGAGCGGCAATCCTGATCCGTACCGTGCGCTTAAACAGCAGTTTAATCAAATGGCGCTTAACCTCTACCCTCGGCTTAAGGCGCAGGTGAGTTCAGCTGAAAACGCTTTTGAAATGGCCGCCCGTCTGGCATTGGCAGGCAATATGATCGATTTTGGAATCGGTCGCATGTTGGATTCCGCTGAAGTAACGGCAACCATCGAGCTGGCCTTATCGGCGAATCTGAAAGGGGATATTCAGTCACTTGAGCAGGCTGTCCGGACGGCCCGCTCAATTCTATATCTGGGCGACAATTGCGGTGAGATCGTTTTCGATCGCCTGTTTATCGAGCAGCTCATACCGGATCGGGTAACCTATGTGGTCAGGGCTGCGCCCATCATCAATGATGTGACCATGGATGACGCGCGCTTTACCGGTATGTCGGATCAAACGCGCGTCATTGACAATGGATCGGACGCGCCGGGGACCCTGTTGTCTGAGTGTTCACCGGAATTTAAAGCCGCATTTGAAAATGCTGATTTGATAATTGCCAAAGGGCAGGGCAACTATGAAACCTTGCACACCAGCGAGCGGCCGATCTTTTTTATGCTGAAAGTCAAATGTCCGGCTGTTGCCCGCCATATTGGCCACGAAATCGGCAGTTATGTCATTACAACCAACGCGGTGGGCACAACATCGTTAGGTGGTGAAAGATAAGCGCCTCGCCTGCGGCCGGTTAAAACCATGGCATTTTTTTCAGGCGGCATTACCTTTAAAGCGGGAAAAGCTTATTTTTGGCATTCAGAGCAATCTGAAATTTGATTATGTGGAAACTGATATTTATAATACTGGCTGTCCTTTACACCTTGAACCCGTATGATATTTTACCGGATTTCATAATAGGTTGGGGTTGGCTGGATGATCTGATCATCTGGATATTGCTGTGGAAGTTTTTGGCCTCCCGTACAAAAAGGTTTACCCAAAATCAACGCTTTGATAACAACACTGACAGCGGCTTTAAACATAGCCGTCAGGAACAATTTTCCGGCCGGAGCGACTCAAATTCACGGGATCAATATGCGAATATGGGTTCCTCATGGAATCCGCACCGCATATTGGGCCTATCCCGCAATGCGTCCGCCGAGGAAATCAAACACGCCTACCGGGAGCTTGCGAACAAATACCATCCGGATAAACTGGAACATCTGGGAGATGAATTCAGAACACTTGCTGAAAAGCGATTTAAGGAGATTCAGCAGGCTTACCAGGAATTGACCGGCAAAGGCGGTTAAACAGGTAATTCCGGGGATGAACTTCCATGATGCCGTGCTTTGCAACCGAAAAAACACTCGGCAAATTGACCAAATGGTTACGTCTGCTGGGTTTTGATACTCTGTATGAAGGTGATTTGACGGGTAAAAAATTTATTGACACATTGGAAAATGATCGTATCCTGTTGACCCGTACCCTGCGGATTCGCAACCAGTTTGCATCCCGTAAGCTGATTTTTATTGAGTCGAATCATCTCGAGCCACAGCTAAAGCAAATTTTCAGGGAACTGGGCTTAAAAGCAAATCAAACACGGCCGTTTTCACGCTGCCTGCAATGCAATTTGCCTATTGTTGCCGTTTCCAAAAACGGGCTGTGGAGTCGGATACCGGATTTTATTTTCGAAACACACGATTATTTTAATCAATGCCCGCAATGCAAGCGTGTGTTTTGGCCTGGCAGCCATACCCGTAAAAGCCTTGCAAAAATTCGTCAACTATTGGATTTTCAGCGATCTTAAATGTCAAAAGAAGTCATCGCCCTTGAGGCCCGGTTAAAAAATTGTAAAAATGTTCGCACGCTGGGGGTGCGATCCAATTTTTCAGACTACAGCCCCGGCGAAGCTGAGCTTATCCGTCAGGCCGACAAAATTTATTATCCGACCACTTTTTATGCAGATTTGTTCGATACAGCCGGCAAAATCACCTTTCCGAGCTATCATACCTATAAATGTGTCCAGGATAAAATTAAGCAAACCGCGTTGTTCGAACTGCTTGATTTGCCCCACCCGCGCACGCGTGTGTTTTACGGTAAGCGTCAGAAAAGCACGATTTTAGATTATTTCCCGTTTCCGTTTATTGCAAAGATCCCGCGGGGATCAGCTTTGGGCAGGGGTGTTTTTTTGATTCAGAATGATGCTGAACTTCACGATTATCTTGATCAGGTGACACCGGCTTACATTCAGCAATATCTGCCCGTTAAGCGGGACATACGCGTGGTCGTTATCGGCATACGCATTGTGCACGCATACTGGCGTATCGCCCCACCTAATGAATATCGCAGCAATCTGGCTGTCGGTGGTCGCATCAGCCTGGATAATGTCCCTGATGCGGCGCGAGATTTGGCTTTACAGGTTGCTCGCACCTGCCGTTGGGATGATGTCGGTATTGATATCTGTGAACACAACGGTCGTTTTTATGTTTTAGAAGCCAACATGAAATACGGCAAAGAGGGTTTCCGACAAGCAGGCCTTGATTACCAACGAATAATGGAATCCATGATCGCAAATGAAGAAATATAATGAAGACATAATCGGTTTGGCCCGCAGAAAGCTGGATATGGCGGAAACCAAAAGAATATCAACAATGGCAACGCGCGACTCGGTGGCGGCTCGTCGGTCCCCCGAAGAACGCGGGGATACCGACTATCGACAGTCTTTTTCAATTGATGTCGATCGTATCTTGCACGCCCATGCTTATGCCCGCTATATCGATAAAACGCAGGTGTTTTCCCTGGTTAAAAATGACCATATTACGCACCGCGTACTGCATGTCCAACTGGTTTCAAAAATTGCGCGCACCATCGGCCGTTACCTGAGCTTAAACGAAGATTTGATCGAGGCCATCGCCCTGGGTCACGATATCGGCCATGCGCCTTTTGGTCACGATGGCGAGCGCTGCCTCTCTGAGTTGTGCCTAAATCATGGAATCGGTGCATTTCATCACAACGTACAGAGCGTCCAATTTCTGGATAAGGTTGAACGCAAAGGTCTGGGCTGGAATCTCTGTCTGCAAACACTTGATGGTATTTTATGCCATGACGGCGAAGTGCATAATCAGATGTTGCGACCCAAGAGCGATAAATCCTTTGATACTCTGGATCGCGAGCAGGTGCTTAAGACAAAGGATTCTCGGACCGGCTTGATGCCGATGACGCTCGAGGGCTGTGTTGTTCGAATGGCTGACACGATCGCCTATATCGGCCGGGACATCGAAGATGCCATTCGGCTGGATTTGATTGATCGCTCTGATTTACCCCGCGATAGTGTCGAATGTCTGGGCAGCACCAACGGTACGATTGTTTTTAATCTGGTGACAAACATCATTCAAAACAGTTTTCAAAAAGACTATGTGGCCTTTAGCCCTGATGTATCTGAAGCCTTACAAGGTTTAAAGAATTTCAATCTTGAACACATCTATCTAAATCCCAGGATAAAAGCGCATTCTTCAAAGCTCAGCCATCTCTTTGACCTATTGTTTAAACGCTATCTGAAGGCCATCAGACGCAAAGATATGACATCCGTCATTTTCAACCAGTTTCTGAATGGGATGTCCGTATCTTACACTGAAACCCACAGCAGCGCAGAGATTGTCCGTGATTTCATTGCCGGGATGACAGATGCGTATTTTCTCAGTCAGTGCCCGGATGATATGCGCCCGTCGATCCGGCGGTTGTAAATTTGCGGCTGCCTCCGGGTTGCGTGTTGCGGATGAATTCCTTTGACCCTTTTACATTTCAACGGTTCAACGATTTAACCCATCTTCCAACCTAAGAAAAATTTCTTCTTTTCCAATTTAGAACGCTTAATTTAGGAAAAAAGCGCTTGAGTTTTATACCCAATCACCGTAAATTAATAGCAAATATAATTGCGCGATATAATAAACAAATTGAGGTCTGTGCCATGAAAACCATGTGGGCCCCCTGGCGGATTGAATACATCCTGGGTGAAAAAGAAAAGCAGTGTATTTTCTGTGCGGCACTGGCAGATCAAGATGAATTGACACTGTACAAGGGCCGGGTGACTATAGTGACCATGAATAAATTCCCTTACATCAACGGCCACCTGCTGGTTGCTCCGGTCAAACACATCGAAGCTTTAGAACAGCTTGAGACATCAGAAATGGGCACTTTGTTGGCAACCGTCGAACAATCGGTTGCCATTCTAAAAAAGATCATGCAGCCTGACGGATTCAACATCGGTCTCAACCTGGGCAAAGTAGCCGGGGCAGGTGTCGAGGAACATCTGCATTTTCACATCGTACCGCGCTGGTTTGGTGATACCAATGCATTAACCGTGTTTGGCGAGGTAAGAGTGATTCCAGAGCATATCAAAGCAACCTATGATAATTTAAAGCCCTACTTTAAGAAATTAGATATTAAA
>CAZJHF010000198.1:0-7521 GCA_964545505.1 uncultured Desulfobacterales bacterium
ACCCTTTGGGCGAGCCGGAGGCTTCCAAATGCTGCGTTATTAAGGGCGAAGCATAGTTCACTATCGCTTCGCCCTTAAGTGCCTTGCCTATGAAAGCCTCCGACTCGTGCAAAACCAGGTTACTCAACAATAATTATCAGGGGTCATATGATACCGGAACGAAACAGGCACGATCATACAAAAAAGCGACTGCTGTGTGCTCTGGTATTCGCATTGCTGCTGTTGGTGATTTCCGGCTGCGGTGACAAAAAAGAACCTGCCACGGACCAGAACGCCCGGGAGCCATCTGAAAGCTTTACCTTTTTCGAGTTGGGCAAAAACTCCCGCTTTTCCGATAGCGTACGCAAAGATTTGAAACGGCAACTGGGTAATGACGCCATCGCAAAGCGAAGTCTCCTCGATTTAGAAATTAATTATTACGGCTTTCTGCAAGAACATTTCCCGGCCTTACAGGCATTAAACACCCAATTGAATCCACCCACCCGGGCCCGCGTTGACCACAATATCTTAAAACTTATGTATCGCTACGCCCGCAAAAAAAACTCGCCATTTGATTATGTCGAACTGATCTTTTCAAACTATAGCCAGCTTCCTTTGATGTTTAACATCAACTTCAAGGAAGATGAGGCCAACGTCGTTCAAACCCTCAAGTCCAAATACGGCGAGCCCCGGCAGATTGACTGGAAAAATAAAACCGGTCAATCCATGTACTGGCAGAAAAATAATGACGTTTTTATCGTATCCCTCGTCCCGGACCAGTTTGGCAATCCGGAATATCAAATCCGCATTTTCTTCGTAGAAAACATCCAGGCGTTGCTCGAACGGGAAATGACCGAAAAAGAGAACCGGGAACAAAGAAGGGTTAAGTCAGGCCAAAAAGCTTTTTAGGATGAATTCCGATAAAGACAATTCGCATTTACCGGCTCCTGTGGCACAGGGATCGGAGGTTCAGGGTGCGGTGGCATTTTTACCCCCCAGCGATTCGATCCAGCTTGATGAGAAAATAGCCATTGCCCGTGATGAGGGCTTTCATCCCCTGGCCATCGAACTGGCCATCGGTTCCCATGAAACTTCGGCAGCGGTTAAATTTCTTCAATTGGGCCTTATTGTCATTGCCGCCGTTCTGGTGGCTTTTCTATTCCCGTTCGACCGATTTTTCAAGCCGCAGGCCCAGGATCTCGGGACGATGACCATCGGAGACCCCGTCAGAGGGAAGATGTCTGAATCCGATCAACCCTGGCAAAAAGTCTTGCTGGAAATGGATCAACTGTATTTTCGTGAGGGCAAACTCACCGAGGCCATTCAGGTGGCCGAGAGAAACCTGTCCCGGGTACCCAAAAAGGATTGGGAAATCTGGCACAAGGTTCACTACCGTTATTGGGAATTGCTGGCCGACGCCGGAAAGGCCCGGTCCCTGGAGGCTGCCACTCAATCCTATCT
This sequence comes from uncultured Desulfobacterales bacterium, assembly GCA_964545505.1. Classification (GTDB taxonomy): domain Bacteria; phylum Desulfobacterota; class Desulfobacteria; order Desulfobacterales; family JAHEIW01; genus JAHEIW01. Next base: position 1,441 of record CAZJHF010000198.1, read on the forward strand.
TCAAAATCGACCGGAAGATCCTTTTGCCAATTATTATGCAGCCCACGCCTTCCTGGAGACGGTTGAGCCCATGCGATCGTTTACCAGTGATATGCGACAGAATTTTCGGCTTGAAGCCGAAACCCTCGTCGAACGAATTGAGCGTGCCGGAAAGGCCCTCAAAGCCCGTCAAAAAGCTGAAAACACCGCTGAACAAAGTGCCTTATTTCAGACTCTGTATCAAAAATTACGCCTTCAACAGGCCCGGTTGTTCGTATTGATCTGGCGCCTGGGCGGCTATAGAGAGGATAAACACCCGGATGTGGTCTACCGGGACAAGGCGCTGAATATCCTGGAGCAAAATGAGCTTATCAACCTTAAAGAAGCCAAATCCCTAAAAATAGACATCTATAACCATATCCTGGATCGCTGGCACTGGTTTGAGGGCCAGCAGGTCATCCAGGGATCCAAGCAAAATCGCAGAGCGCTGGTCAAAGAGCTTAAAATGCTGCAAAAGGAACTCAAAGGCGCAAAATCGTTATGACAGAATCTGTGAACTCATCAGGCAAAACCGAGCCCGCACCGGCTGCAGGCGGCACCCCCAAATCCGGCGTGGCCGGCATTTATGACCCCAAATGGATTGTGGTGGCGCTGTGTTACATTGCCGCCATTGCATTGATGGGGCAGGATCCCTGGTATGGTGATCGGCAGTTTACCTACAACCAGGGCATTTTCGTGGGGATTCTGGCATTTCTGATTGTGGCCGGATTTTGCTGGGAAAGCTATTTGCTGGGTCGCCCCAGCGGCATCAATCTTATTCTGCAGTTCCTTCTGATCATTCCGCTGACATTGCTGATCGGGCGCATTGCCGGCCTCCCGCCGGCTCCGGAAGCTTCATATGGCTTTTTAGGCCAGCTAGGGGATTATGTATCGCATGTCAAAGACGAAATTGGTTTCGGCAGTGTTTTGCCGCTCTGGATCCAGGATGTCTTTCGCAATCCCGCAATTTTGCTGCTCATTCTTTTCACAGCAATAGCGTTTACCCAGCAAAAAGGCAGCCGTCGATTCGCGCTGATCGTGGTGGCGTTTTTGATACCGGCGATGCAGACGCTGTCGCACGATCCGCGACCCTCGATTTTATTCGGCATCGGTTGCCTTGCAATGATGGTTGGAATTGTGCTTCAATACAGCCGTTATGCAACCCTTGTCGGTCAACAAAACGTTCTTCAGCGGCTGCATGCCGTTGATGACCGCGCGGAATGGACATGCAGTTTGCGCATATCCAAACGGGCTGCCGAAGATGGATTTGTTACAGAAGATGGCGTATTGGCCGTGGTCCAACGCCAATACATCGAATACGACCCATCGACCATCCGGGGAATCGCCCAGACGATATCCCAACGCCTGGTCAGAGAACACCGTGTCCTGCAATTACATGGTGATGAACGCGGTTTCTTTCTGATACCGCACAACGATATTTTTAAAATTGATTCGATTTTTGATGAAATCGCGATCTGGATTCGTAAAATTTTAATTACCGGCCTTGTCATTCTATGGTTGATTTCACCGATTGATCTGTTGCCGGACGGTATTCCGATTCTGGGGGCTCTGGATGATGCCTTGATATCGCTGGTGGGGGCCGGGCAGTGGTTGGATACGTTCAAACGGAGGCGGCCAGTTATTCCGTATAATGCTTAAATCCCAAATTACAAAAAACAAATCTCAAACAAAATTGGCGCTAAAGGTCATACCATGCCGGAAGTACTGATTAGAGGCTACTACCCGGGGGTGGTCGGTAAAATCACCGAGCTCCATGCCGTCTACTACCATGAACACTGGGAATTTGATGTATCCTTTGAAACCCAGGTGGGCAGGGAACTTTCGATTTTTGTCAGTGAATTTGATGCAGACCGCGACGGCCTGTGGGTGGTCACAGCCGACGGCAAATTTGCCGGTGCGGTTGCCATCGACGGCATTCATGCCATGACGGAAGGCGCCCGGCTTCGCTGGTTTATCGTCGATCCCGAATTTCAGGGTGCCGGCCTGGGAAACCGTTTGATCGCGCAGGCGGTTCAATTTTGCAAAGCCAAAAGATATCCTAAAATTTTTTTGTGGACCTTCGCGGGCCTCGACCCGGCCCGTCAGCTTTACGAGCGCCATAATTTCCGATTGTGTGCAACCCACGAAGTCGATCAGTGGGGCCAAACGATAAAGGAACAAAAATTTGAACTGCTTTTATAAACTAGCGGGTTGAAAGGGGAAAGGAAGGGGACGATGCAAAAGACAACTGTCAAAATGGGGGAATGGATTGAAACTGGATTCAACTTATACAAAAATAATTTTACACCGCTGGTCCTGGCCGCGCTGATAGCCCTGGTATTGAGCATGGTTAGCATCGGCATCCTGGCCGGACCGATGATAGCCGGTTTGATCATCATAACATTGCAGCTCCTGCGCAAGACGGAGCCCAAACCGGAGGCCGGTGCGGTTTTCAAAGGCTTCAGCTATTTTTTACCTTCGTTTCTTTTTACGGTCATCTGGGGAATCGCCATCATGATTGGATCCCTGGTGCTGGGGTGGTTTCCCATCATCGGGCAATTACTTTCCCTGTTCTTCATTTATGTGGCCCAGGCCTTCTTGATGTTCGGTCTTTATTTGATTGTCGACCGCCAGATGGGTTTCTGGCCCGCTTCTCAGGAAAGCATCCAAACGGTTAAAGCCAATTTCTGGCCTTTTTTCGGCCTGGCAGCAATCGCCAGCATTATCGGCAGCATCGGCGCACTTGCTTTTGGCATTGGTATCGTTCTGACGTTTCCCATTCAGATTTGTATTCTGGCTGTCGCCTATCAGGAAATATTTAATACAACAGCGCCATCATCCAGACCGGATTTCACTTCTGAAGAATCATTTTAGCGTCTCGTTCTGCTTTGCTCCCGTGCTGCCGGATTCTTGCCCGGATCTCACAAAATGCCGCTCAAAGTCGTCTTGAATTTTGTTAAATCGTGTATAGATTAGCGTTAACTTCACAATTTTGTTAGCCGCACACCACAGGAGGGCTTATATATGAAAGAAAAGCGCAATATACATTTAAAGGTCCAGGAAATGTGTGACTGTTATGCCACCACAGACCCGCTCAAAGAAATGTCTGGAATCAAGGGGGATAGCGATCAGGGCGAGGCCGCCGAAAAATGGCTCGCTCTGGCAGCATTGCATGGCGTCAACAATAATGCCAGAGAGATTTCCATCAGGCGCTCAAAAAATGGGAAGATTAAGGTGACCGCCCAATACCGGGAAACCGAACTGCCATCGCCGGGCGCTAAAATTGGTGAGAAAGTCATGGACGCTGTACGCAAAATCACTCACATCGAAGGCAAAAAAGGCAAATCACCTCTGGCACTGGGTATTCGTGAAGACAGTATCGAGCTCAAGATAAAAATGAAATCCAAAGATAAGGGCGAACGGGTGATCCTGACCTTCCCGGGATAATGGATGAAGCGCACATTTTTGCTCAAAGTCGACGCTGCTATCAATCTTATTCTGGGTGTCTTGCTGATGGCGTTTCCGGCCGGACTGGTAAGAGCATTGGGATTACCACTGACAGTTCCCGCTTTTTATGCGACGATTCTGGGAGGGGTGCTTTTCGGTATTGGACTGGCCCTGCTAATTGAATCCTTTTTTAAATCCAGCCGGTTTAGCGGGTTAGGTCTGGGGGGCGCCATCGCCATAAATCTGTGCGGCGGAGGCGTACTGGCAATCTGGCTTATTGGCGATACGTTAAGCCTGCCTTTGCAAGGACAAATACTGCTCTGGTGTCTGGTTCTGCTTTTGATCGGGCTGAGTCTTCTGGAAGGTATCGCGCACCTGCGAAACGAAACCACCGATAAATAAACCGTCATGGCTCACAACAAAAAAGAGCAAGCCTTAATCGACCGGGTTATTGAACGCCATGGGGGAATGAACCTCTGGTCTGAGGTTATGACGATAACCATGCATGCCAAAACCGGCGGAGTGGCGTTGCCGTTGCGCTTCAAATTCGGGGCCTTGAAAGATTATCAGGCCCGAATCCGCGTCCATGAGCCGTCCGTCCGCATAATACCTCACCCCAAAACCGGTATGCAGGGCATATTTTCAGGGGATACCGTTCGCATTGAGACAGAAAACGGAGAGCCTGTTCAGGAACGTCATCAAGCGCGCAGCGTATTCAGCGACCTGCGTCACAAAATCTGGTGGGACCATCTGGATGCCCTCCATTTTGCCGGCTATGCCCTGTGGAACTACCTGACGACGCCCTTCTTGCTGTGCTCGCCGGGGATTCGATTGCAGGAATTGCCACCCTGGCAAGAAAACAATGAGTCCTGGCAACGGCTGCAGGCCACCTTTCCGCCTGATTTATTAACGCATTCCCCGCAACAAACATTTTATTTTGATGCCGAGGGCTTTCTCAGGCGCCATGATTATACCGCTCTTGTTTTTGGCAATTTTGCCAAGGCAGCGCACTACAGCTGGGACCACAAGGAAATTAACGGAATACCCTTTCCCACACGCCGGCGGGTATTTCCGCGCAGAAAAGACGGGTCGCCGCTGCGCCTCGTTACCCTGGTGAGCATTGATATTGAGGCAATTGAAGTAGGCATGAAATCGAATACTGATTTTTTACCACAGAGCACACAGAGATCACAGAAAAACCAATCATTATCTTGAAAAGACTACTGCCGCCCTGCTAATAGTCGTAATGGGTTTGGTTACCATCGTCTTGAAAGGCACGAAAAACGTCCCGGTGAATTCTGCTAATCCTTTCAGCAAAAAAAAGATCGCCCAGATAAAACCGATACATAAGGCCTTTGCTGGTGCAATGCTGTCGATACTGATCTTAGGAGGTTGTGCGGCTGTTCAACGAGAAAAGATACCGGCAGAACCCATTGTTCCGGAAGCAAAACGGCATTTAGAGCTTTATGCAGACTTTGTCAAAGAAAATATAACTGAAATTAATGCCCATTATTCAATCACCTATGTTTCCTATGAGTTTATCGTCGATACTGAATACGGCAGTACCGTGATTCAGGATTTGATCGATACCGAACCGGTGGACGGCATCAATGCGGTACTGGGAGCAGATGTCATCTCAAGATATCCTTACAAGGTAAGGCGCATTTATCAATACATTCTTAAGCACTACAACTATGTTATGGATCCCCACAGATGGCAATCGGTGGAAGAGACGATAAAGACCCGCAAAGGCGATTGCAAAAGTTTATCCTTGCTATTGATATCTCATTTAGCGGCTGCCGGTCTCGATTCATACGCCGGCATCTCCAACGGTCACATGTGGGTGGTGGCTTATGAGAACAACCGCTGGCAGGTGCTGGATCTGGATCAGAACCCTGCCAGAAAAAAAATATACAGCATCCCCGGCTTCTACGATGATCCGTTGTACAAGATCTATCCGGATCGATCAGAAAAACGAAAACGGAAGAACTAAAGGTCGGGGTGATTTGCTATCGACCGTTGCTCAAAGCGGGATGAGTCAACGACCACACGCATAGCGGATGGCTTGGATTTTGCCGCCATGGGCGGGAAAAGACAGGGGCACGAAGTGCCCCAAACGTTGAAAAAAACGCGGTGAAATCGGGTGCTTCGCACCCGATTTTGAAAACCCAATTATCGGCAGCGTCATCGTGCCCTGTCTGAATGCATTAGGGAGCGTTGCGAAAGAATAGTTCAGGACCGAACAGCTGCATAATAGCACAATGTTGATATTAAAAATGACTCATTATTTTTTTTGATCTCTGTTCTTTCGTTACAATCCCTTACGCATGAGTTTGCACGATGCAGTCGCTGATGATTTATTCCGCGGTCAAATCCGTCGGTTCCCGTTATATTGATCACTCAAATCAGACAAAGAAAAAAAGGAAACCCTTATGGGCGATTTAGCAAACAAAACCATTATCATTACCGGGGCCAGCCGTGGCATCGGGCGGGCCATGGCCGTGCGGTTTGCCCGCGATGGCGCCAATATTGTCATTGCCGCCAAATCGGACAAGCCGCATCCAAAATTAAAGGGAACGATTCTGTTAGAAGAAATCTTCGGCGGAAAAGTTACGT
>CAZJHF010000199.1:0-7519 GCA_964545505.1 uncultured Desulfobacterales bacterium
ATCTTGATCCGAACTATGCCGCTGCTTACAGCAGCCGGGGGAATGGCCACCTTAATTCAGGCAATTTTGAGCTTGCCTGCAATGACTTTCGAAAGGCTTGTGAACTGGGAGATTGTGCCTATTTAAAATGGGCCAAGAAAAATGGAAATTGCCGTCAATAAGGGATGGAAGCTTCCGAAAGAATCCCGCGCACGTGCTTAGCAAATGTGGTGAAATAAAATAATCTGTATAATAAAATTATCGTGAATACGCAAATTTGTCAATTATTTTTATTCCTTACATTCCCGTTGCAGCCAGCTCTTTGATGAGTTTCTCCTGTTCATCTGTCAGCTTTTTAGGCAATTTGAGCTGGATTTTTAAATACAGATCACCTTTTTTACCACCTTTCATGCGCGGGAGCCCGTGGCCAGACATGCGCATTTTGGTTCCGGGCTTGGTACCGGGCGGGATTTTCAAATTGAGTTGTTTGTCGTCGAGAGTGGGTACGGAGATGCGGGTACCCAGAATAAGTTCGCTTAATTTTAATTCATGATTCATGTGCAGGTCATATTCATCGGTTTGATACACAGGGTCATTGAGCATCTTGGCCTGAATAAACAGATCCCCTGCCGGGCCTCCGAGCGGGCTGGGGCTACCTTTGCCGGCCAGTCTTAATTTTTTACCGGAAATCAGACCCTTAGGGACTTTAACGGTGACTTTTTCGGAATAGCCCTGATGCTGCAGACTAATGGTCTTGCTGGTTCCGGTGGCCACCTCCTTAAGCGTCAGTGGAAGTTCATATACCAGGTCGGCACCTTTTGTGCGGGCCTGCTGGTGACCGGCCTGTGAGCCGAATGGCCCACCACCGCCAAAATTAAAGCGCGTGCTGCCGCCTCTGCTGCGACCTGAAAATAAATCACCTCCAAAACCAAATTCGCGGAAAATATCACCAAAATCAAACCCCCTGAAAATATCTTCCTGCGTAAACCGCTGCTGAAACCCTTCAGCGCCAAAGGTGTCGTATTCTTTGCGCTTTTTTTTGTCACTCAATACAGCATAGGCCTCGCTGATTTTTTTGAATTTTTCCTCTGCTGCTTTATCACCTTTGGTGTGGTCCGGGTGATATTTCATTGCCAGCTTACGATATGCTTTTTTGATGTCCTCTTCCGAAGCATCCTTTTTAACGCCAAGTAGCTGATAATAATCTTCTGCCATAAAAACCAGTCCCGGTTGAATTAAATAGCAAATAAATAAATGATAATTATGGATTTTTTAGGACTAGGATAAGTTGTCTACTGGTAAGTGTCAAGCATTCAAAGATTTCGCTGCAGTTAGTTCAAATGTCAGCGCTTCGGCATTGGCCCACCGGTTCAGGGGTTCAGCGTTCAGAGGTTCAAAGGTTTTCGATGATAACTGCTATTTGCAGCCTGCTGGCTTCTAATCACTGGCAACTGGCTAACGTCTGATCGCTGTTGCGATCGCTTACTATTTATCCTCTGACCTTTTTCTCCTGTTTTCTGCCAGCAGCAAGCAGCGAGATGCCAGCGGCTAAAGCGTTGAACCTCTGCATTTATGAATGCGAAACCTTTTTAACCCGCCTGGCGGCCTGTTGCCTTAATGGCCACCATCAACACCGACATGGCTGCAGGTGTGATGCCATCGATGCGCGAAGCCTGTCCCAGCGTGGCCGGTCTGGTACCGGACAATTTTTCCTTTAATTCATTCGAAAGACCGTGCACACTGGAAAAATCGAAATTTTCGGGAATTTTTAGTTGCTCCAGATTTTTAAACTTTTTGATTTCAGCGAGCTGTTTTTGAATATAGCCCTCATATTTGATTTCGATTTCAACCTGCTCGGCCACCTCACGGCTCATCGGCAACGGACCGGCTGCCAGAGTTGCGACCGCATCGTAGCCCAGTTCAACTCGCTTCAGTAATTGGTCCAGACGGGCCCCGCTTTGAATAGGCTGGGTGCCGGCGCTTTGAAGATACCGGTTAACATGCTCATCCGGTTTGATGGTGATCTGCTTGATTCGCTGGATTTCCTGCGCAATCTGGATTTTGCGTGCTTTGATTTCTTTGAGCGTGTCTGCCTCGATGAGGCCCAGCTCGTGGCCGGTTTCAACGAGTCGAAGCGCCGCGTTATCCTCTCTGAGCATTAAGCGGTACTCGGCTCTTGATGTAAACATCCGATAAGGTTCCCGTGTCCCTCGCGTCACCAGATCATCGACCATAACACCCATGTATGCTTGAGATCGATCCAGAATAAACGGTTTGCGTTTTTGGACCTGGCAGGCGGCATTAATGCCGGCCCATAAACCCTGGGCAGCAGCTTCTTCGTAACCGGACGACCCGTTGATCTGGCCCGCCAGAAAGAGTCCTGCCACCCGATCCGTTTCAAGAGTGGATTTGAGCTGGATGGGATTGACGTAATCGTATTCGATGGCATAGGCCGGTCGCACTATTTCAGCTGACTCAAGGCCCTCAATCGAGTGCACCAGTTCAATCTGAATGTCGAGGGGCAGGCTGTTGCCCAGCCCGGAGGCATAAATTTCCTGGGTGTCGATCCCTTCCGGCTCAAGGATGACCTGGTGTTTGTCCTTTTCGGGAAACCGCACTATTTTGTCTTCAAAAGAAGGACAATAGCGGGCCGAAACCCCTTTGATAACACCGCCATACAGGGCCGAACGCTCAAGGTTTTTACGCGCAATTTCATGGGTCCGGCGGTTGGTGTGGCCGATATGACACGGTAACCGGGGTAGCTGGAGGATATCGCTAAAATATGAAAAAGGGGTCGGGTCGTCATCCGATTCCTGGACCGTAAATTTTGAGAAATCAATGCTGGATTTTTTCAATCTTGGTGGTGTGCCCGTTTTCAACCGGCCGAGCTCAAAGCCCAGGTTCTTGAGATCGTTTGCCAGACCATATGATGCAAATTCACCGGCCCGGCCGGCCTGAAACGAATTGAAACCGATATGCAGTAGGCCGCTCAGAAAGGTTCCGGTTGCCAGCACAACTGTCCTTGCCGGATACCCGAATCCGACGTGATCTTCGACTCCCACTACCTGGCCGCCTTCCACCACCAGTTGACGCGCCTTTGTCTGCTTGAGGTCCAAACGGGGCTGGGCCTCAACGACCGCCTTCATGGCCATATGATACCGCATCTTATCATTTTGCGTGCGAGAAGAGTGCACGGCAGGCCCTTTTTTGGTATTCAGCTTGCGGAAAGAGATGGCCGTCTTATCGGTGATTTTTGCCATTTCACCACCCAGGGCGTCCAACTCCTTTACGAGCTGCCCCTTGGCCATTCCGCCGATTGAAGGGCTGCAAGGCATTGCCGCCAGCTTGTCCAGGTCGATGGCCATAAGTAAGACGTCGCACCCCATTCGGGCTGCAGCCAGAGCGGCTTCGCACCCGGCATGACCCGCACCGACCACAATGACATCATATTTTTTCGAATTAGAGCTCATTCGCAAATGTTAGCGGGTTTTCAATTATTTGACGCGTTTAGCTTCAAAAATATTTAGGGTTAATTTTTCCGATTCTCTGGTGGCAGATTTATTTCTGACATTATTCAATCTTCAATTTTATAGATGGTTGTCAGTTCATGCAGGCTGTGCTAAAAATGCTCGAAATCGCACCTTTTGTGAAAATGAATACTCTCCCATTTTCAATTTGAAACGCTCAATTTAGGAGATCCCTATATTAAGCGTTTGCGGAGGTTGCCGCAGCTACACGGCATTTAACACAGTAGATGCGGTAAGATCTGCAAGCCCGCAGGGTTTCGAAATAAAAAATTAAAATCGCTAAAATTCCTTAATTTAAAAGAATTTCCCTTATTTTTATTTTGAAACGCTCAACTCAGGGAGATTATAGTACCAGGAAATTTGAGGGTCAAGGTCTGGGCAATGGAAGCGCAAAAACGCTACACCGACTTCAACACCTATCTGCGGGAGACCTTTGGCTGTCGGGTTCAGAAAATTACCGTCGACGCCGGTCTGACGTGTCCCAACCGGGATGGAACCCTCTCGACCGGTGGATGCCTTTATTGCAACAGTCGCGGATCCGGAACGGGCGCCCACGCAAGGGGTCTGTCTATCACCCAGCAACTCATCAACGGAAAAGAAGCGCTGGCCCGACGATACAAGGCTAAAAAATTTATTGCCTATTTTCAGTCTTTTTCAAATACCTACGCCCCGCTGCCGGCGCTTCAATCCCTGTACGCAGAAGCCCTGAATGTTGATGATGTTGTCGGGTTGTCAATCGGCACCCGACCCGATTGTGTGGATGATGCCGTGTTGAATTTACTGCAGGATTATGCCAGGCACCATCTGATCTGGATTGAATATGGCCTGCAGTCGGCCAGCGATGCGACCCTGACCTATATCAACCGCGGCCATGATGTCCAATGCTTGAAGGATGCTGTCGAAAAAACCCGCAACCGCGGCATCAAGATATGCGCGCATGTCATCCTGGGACTTCCTCATGAAACTCGGCAGGATATGCTGCATACGGCCGAGATGATCGCCACGCTCGGAATTGACGGTGTTAAACTGCATCTGCTTTATGTGGTCAAAGGAACCGCTCTGGAAACGCTTTACCGGCAGGGAGATTTTAAATGTCTGGAGCAAAGTGCTTATGTGGACCTCGTGTGTGATTTTCTGGAACGAATTCCATCTGAAGTCGTGATTCAACGTCTGACCGGCGATCCGCATCCCGCTGAACTGGTGGCACCGCTCTGGGCCCTGAACAAATCTGAAACCCTGGAACTCATCCGGCAAACACTTAAAAAAAGAGCCTCACGGCAGGGCATGCTTTTCAACCGGCGATAAAGCCGAACGCAACCGGGTGCTTATCGGTTCTGGGTTCAGGTGTCATCACCCGGTTCAATAGTTCAACGTTCAAAGGTTCAGAGGTTTATAAACCTGAAAGAAGGCCAGAAGTTCAGTGCTTAACCGCAAATCCCTGAATCTCGAACCCTGACCCCCCATCCCTGAACGCTGAACCCTAAACCCAAATCCTTATTACTTTATTTCAAACTGGTATTTACTGCTGCCACCATAAACCCTCAAATAATATGGCGGGCGCAAATTTTGCGGAATCTCAAAAGTTCGGGTTGTGCCTGGTGCCAATTCAGCGGTATATAACCCCTTTCGATGAGCAGTATCGCCGATTGACAGCTTCAGTGGCTTTCCGTCCGCTGCAGTTATAAACTCAATGGTTTTTCGTTCGCGGTCCGAGAAAGTGTACCAGTCTTGTTCATCGAGACCACCGAGCTCTCCGGTAATTGACCGGCCGGCCGTTATCTTTACGGCCCCGGCAATGCGGTCACCGGCATCTGCACTGAGGCCGGCATCGTTTTGATGTTCGGTCAGAATCTCGAATTCGTAGGTACCGCTGCCATCCAATACTTCCAAAAAATAAATGCCCCCCGTAACGTTATTGGTCATCATGCGGGTTGACACAGTCATATCGGGCAACACTTCTTCGGATCGCCAGATCTCGGTGCCATCAACATCGCGAATGGAGAATTGCACCGTCTCGCTGTCTTTGTTGCTGGTGAGCGACATATTAAGAATACTGCCCGCAAGCATGTCAAATCGATACCAGTCGGTTTCATCATATCCACCCAACTCTCCAGAATAGGACCGACCCGGAAGAATTTTAAGTGCATCGGCCATTTTATCGCCCGCGTCGGTGCCGGAAAGCGCATCGTTTTGCTTTTCGATTAAAACATCAAACCCATAACGGCCCCTACCGTAATAGGCCTCCAGATAATAGGTCCCGCCGGATGTCGTGTTCATCATCACCCTCTTGAGCTTGGTTTCTCCGGGCGAAACGACACCCGAATACCACACTTCACTATGCTCAAAACTTCTCAGAGAAAATTTCATCGCCTCGCTGCTTTCGCTCGGACCGAAGACCAGCTTTATGATATGGCCGGGCGGGATGTCGAACCGATACCAGTCTTCTTCATCAAACCCTCCCATTTCACCGAGAAAAGAGCTGTTAGGTGTGATGGCAAGCGCCTTGGTAATCCGGTCGCCGGCATCCACCCCTGATCCGGCATCGTTCTGGCTTTCGATAAAAAGATCGAACTTATACGGACCGATTCCGGAATATACGACTGCATAATAGATCCCGCCGGAAAGATTGTTCATCAGCATACGCGTTGAATGTGTCACACCGGGCCTGGTCTCACCGGAGTTCCACAGTTCATTTCTGTTAAAATCCCGTAGCGCGATCTTCAACAACTCACTGTCCTCGCCGGCGGTGAAATCCAGATTTAGAATATCACCGGCATCCAGTTCAAATCGAAAATAATCCTGCCGATCCTCTCCGGAAAGCGTTCCGGTCAGAACGCCGGACGAAATCTCAATGCCCTGGTTGAAAGAATCATTGGGCTCTGTTTCGGTGGACGCCGTTTGAGCGCTGCCGCGTATCGGTTTCAAAGGGGTGCCATCGGACTGACGGCTTATGAATGATCGCATCCGACTCTGGAACTGGTCCGAGATGGCCGCTAGATCTTTTATGTTGCGCTCAATGTGACCGAGTCTTGAATTAACGAGATCATAGCGTTGCTGCTTTCTGGCAACCTGTGTTTCGGCTACCTGGTGCGTCAGTCGATCGATGCTTTGCTCATATTGGCGAAAATCGTCCTGGCACTTTAAAAATTCATCGAAAACAATTTTGTCGTCCTGAAATAAAATGCAGCAGGTTTTAAGATCGGCAGTAAGTTGTTCCGCCTGCGCCAGAAGGTTTTGATACTGATCTCCGTTTATTAGGGTGTCACCCTTTTTCTTCAGAAAATGTATTTTTTCGGTAAGGCTGAAAGTCGCCTGATCAAAAACGCTGGCACAGGGGTCGGGTTTAGGCTTCAAATTGAAATACAGGAGATAGCCAAGTGCAATGAGGACAACCATGCCAACTGCAACGATAATTCGCTTTTTCATATTATTTCCCCGGAATCGATTCGAATTCTGGTGCTGAAGTCAATCATCTAAGGGCAACTGAGCAAATATTATACCATAGCCTTTCATAATTTGTCCCAGGAAAAAAATGAAGGCCCGTCAGGATCAATGCCGACCCTGCTGTTTAATGGCCAGCATTCGAAGATATGCCGAAAGGCGACGCAGGTTCTCAGGCGCGCTCAGCTCGTTAAAAGAGAGGGTTTGCCTGTCTTTTTTGGATATGATCGTCAGCAAGCAGGCGAAATCGTCTGGTATACGGCGGGATTCAGTGGAAATCTGTTTCGGGTCCAATTTGAGAACACGGGCTGCATCGATCAAATCCAGGATCGGTTTGGACTCGTCTGTCGGCATTGCATCGGTTTCGCATTGGTAGGACAGGCGCAACCCGCCATATCCACCGGAACATTTATATTCAATAAACAAGATAGCCTCCCATTGGGTAGAGTTCAGGCTGCGGGTGTCTTGTCTAAATGTTTTGGCTGCTGGCTTCTCGCTTCTGGCTTCGACTCGGCTGCCCTCGGCCATGAGCTACATTCGGCCTGAGCTCATGTCGAAGGCAGGGCCGAATG
>CAZJHF010000200.1:0-7505 GCA_964545505.1 uncultured Desulfobacterales bacterium
ATCTTTGCATTAATTTTCATGCAAGATTCAGGTAGCACCTAAATCTTGCACGAGTCAGGTGAGTGGGGTTATGACCAGTGCAATCTTAATGGCCGGATATAAAAACAAAATGGAAGTCCGGCATTACAGCAAGATCGTAGCCGAGCATTACGGTGAAAAATTCATCGAGACCGGTTATCGGCCTTTGCGCGAATTTAAAACAGTCATCGACGGGCAAACAAAAAGCATGCCCGTAATCCAATTTACGCTGGAAAAGCTATTTACCAGCGATGTGATCGATGAAATCATCATTGTCGGCCATCAGATGCTGCTCGAACAACGCCTCGGTAGTTTTCTCAAAAAATTTGAAAAACCGTGCCGCTTGATTAATCAGAACACGCGCCTTTCAAAGGACATCCTTGACCGCTTTAACATCACAAAGCGTAAGGTCAAATATAATTCAATCGCGGGCAACCTGATAAAGGGTTACGCCGTCAGCAAAGCCTGCCAGGAAAAAAAACATGCCCTGTTTGTGGCCTCGGATTCACCGCTGACAACCCGGGAATTTATAGAGCAATTTCTGCGTCTGGCCGTGAAGCACCAGGACGAGGCGGCTATTATTCTCCCGGCCATCCTAATAGATGCGCAAAAAGACAAGATGGGCAGGCCCCCGCTCAAGATGTTGAATGACAGCGAGTATCAATTACCCGGATTAATGGATAGCTACAACCGCCAGGGCTTCAGACTTTCCTCTTTGATGTATGCCAATCCCCATTTGTTCGATATGAATACGGCCAACACGGCCTACAGCCTGCGCAAGGCCCTTAATCCCAATGCGCAGCTAAAGCTGTTTAAAATTACCCGCAAACTGGGATATCCCAATGTCTACTCCAAATATTTTGTCCGCAAGGATTTAAGCATCACAGAGGTTGAAAACATCACTTCTGTCTTTTTCAAGGGCAAACTTAAATTGATCCCGCTGCCCGACGAGAAATCGACATACGATTACGACGGCACCGATGTTGAATATCAGATGCTAACCAAAATGCTGCATACCCCCTGAGCGTTTTACCGGCCGCGATGAATAACGAAACAATGGATGGACAACGATAATATGACCCGACCCAACCCGGTGGCTGCATTTTTCGATTTTGATGAAACCCTGTTGGAAGTGGAAAGCGGCCGATTGGGTATCCAGTGGCTGCGTGACCGGGGCCTGCTGCCATATGGCTACATCCTTAAAGTCCTGGTGGCCAATTTTTTCTACCAGCACCGGCTGCTGTCAGATGAGCGCATGGTCAGGATCCTGCTGACCTTTTATAAGCATAAGCGCCTGGCGGATTTTCAAAACGGGTCGGCAGATTTCTACAGAACGTGTTTAAAACCGCACCTGGCGCCGGCAATTGTTGCCAGAGCAAACGACCATAAAGAAAAAGGCCACGTTCTGGTGTTGATCTCCGGCTCGGTCAGATATCTGCTCGAGCCGGTCGTAAAAGATCTGGGGTTTACCCATCTGTTGTGCACCGACTTAGAAGTCAACCCGGACGGACGACTGACCGGCAAACCGCAAGGGCTGGTGTGCGTCGACCAGAATAAAAAAAAGCTTACCTTGAGGCTGACCAAAAAGCTTGGATTGGATCTCGAAAAATCCTACGCTTACGGCAATCACCATTCCGACCTCCCCTTGCTGGAGAGCGTCGGTCACCCACATGCAGTCTCACCCAGTAGTATTCTTAAAAAAATTGCCCGACAACGCTCTTGGCCCATTCTAAATTATCGTTAATCAGAACCGGATCACAAAAACGGTGCAATATTTTTTGCGGTGTGAACGCAACCGCATGGCGCGTAAAGACATGTTTTGGCCGGGCTTGGAAGAAATCCCCTAAGATGTGTCAACTTTCGTTGCGCAACCGTTGGGCCTCCTGCCGCGCCTTCCTTAATCCCCTGTCAACCAAAATTAACGTTTTCAGCTTATCCTTTAAAAAAAACAACTGACTGTAATTCTTAAACTAATTAACGGGCGATCCAAATTTTTGAACGCCAATATCACCCTGAGCCCGGTTGCAAATAGAATGTTGGCATGCCGGTTGCTCTATTCTGTATTAAAAAATGCAAGGAGGGTGGCACCATGAAATACTATAAGGCAAGCTACAACGGGTCGGTCAGCGATGGCATGAATTATAAAGAACACGGCAGTGAAAAAGATGTCTTCCAGCTGTTCCCGGAACTGAAAGCCATCATCAAGCGCCTGCCCCTGCGAACCATCGATTTCAGAATGGCCAACGGCGATCGCTTCAGAATTTACAACATTCATTTGAACAAGAGCCTGAGCCACTAAAGCCGCAAGTAAACTTTGCGAAAATGGCACAAGGATGGCCCTCATGAAAAAACAACTCTTATCGATACCTGAGACGGCTGACCTGTTAAGCTGCAGTACCCGCACGGTTCGGCGTTTGATAGAAGAACGCACCATCGAGGCCTGCAAGTTGCGAAGTTCCACTCGGGTGGTTTACGCTTCGCTGCGCGCCTATATCGTGACCATTGTCTCCGATTACCAGGAGCAATACGGAGGCGCCGAGTACAAATCATCGAATTAAAAAAGTGCGCCTGAGCGGGATTCGTTGCCCTTTTTTATTCGCCCCGTAAAAGATATACCAGATCGAATACTTTTTTAAGATGATCCGTTTTGCAACATTTCAAAAGAAGCTTAAGCAATAAAGTAACTCCTGATTGTAACAATACAAAACAGGCAGAGTCAGCAAAAATGACTCTGCCTTTGTTTTCGTCACATCCAGGGATGCTCGTAAAGCCAATCGAACAAAAGCGGTTTCCTAACCTTAAAGGCTGCAACTATTTTTGCGTTGTAAATAGATGCTCCGATGTTCCAAACCACCGATATAACTGGCTTCTGCTCGCTATGCGCGCTATCCGGTCAACATGGGTTGCACCCTTATCTGAATTGAATTTTGCCATCATCGCGCTGCCGCCCACCACCTGCTAAATTTTTTTAACACTTCAGCCGAATCGATTCCATCCATAAATTTGAAGTAATTTAAGACCTTATTGCTGGCCGCCTCAGCGCCTAGCCGGTCTCTGAAATATCTTCCACCGGCCGTTTAGCTAAATATCGCTGGCTGGCACATCCCTTGCTCTGGTTGATAGATGAAAGCAGCAGAAATAAAGTTTAACGAAAACAACATAGCCGGAGTAGAAAAATGGAATACACAACTTCAAAAAAATACACCGTCGGCATTGATGTGGGGTCGGTCAGCCTGAACTGTATGGTGATCGATCAGAACAAAGACATTGTTTTTGAATCCCCGTACAAGCGCCACTTTGGCAAAATCAATGAGGCGCTTTTAGAGCGGGTCGAGCATCTGACGGCGACGCTGGGGCAAAACCATATTCATTCCATTTCTTTTACCGGGAATCACGGTAAGAAACTGGCTGAACAACTGGGCGTCTTTTACGAGTTTGAAACCATCAGTCAGGCCCTGGGTGTCCTGCACATCATGCCGCAGACCCGCAGCCTGATCTGCATGGGAGGGCAGGATACGGCATTGATGCAGATTTTTCACGATGCCGGCGGATGGGAACTGGAAAATTTCAATGCCAACGGGCCCTGCGCTTCGGGCACCGGATCATTTATCGATCAGCAGGCCGAGCGCCTGGCAACTTCTATATATGAAAAAAACAAACAGACGTCCCAGAGCCATATCGATCACATCCTGGATGACTTCATCGGCCTGGGCCTTAAAAGTGAAAAGCCCGCCAACGTGGCCTGCCGCTGCACGGTCTTTACCAAATCCGACATGATCCATCTGCAAAACAAAGGCGAAAAGCTGGAGGATATCATTTACGGCCTGCATGTCGGCAACGCCCGCAATTATATCAGCACGATTGTCGCCAATCGCCAGCTTAAAGACCCGGTTGTCTTTATCGGCGGATTGTCCAAAAATGAGCTTCAGGTCAAGGCATTTAAAGCCTACTACCCCGATCTGGTGGTCCCGTCCCACAGCACCTCAAGCGGGGCGCTGGGCGTGGCACTCAAAGCCCTCGAGTCAAAGCGGTCCGAGGCCTTCACGCCCGCCGACCTCAAAAAGCTGGACGCCGGCACGGCCATCGCAGTGCCCGAGGCACCTCCCCTGATCCTGCAAAAAACCGAGGTGCCCGCTGAGCGGGATTCCAGCCGTAAAATACTGGCACTCAGAACGCCGGCCTATCTGGGAATCGATATCGGCTCGACAACCACCAAATACGCACTCATCGACAAATACCGCCGGCTCATCCATAAACATTACGTCCACACCCGGGGCAAACCGGTGGAAGTTACCCAGCAATTGTTAAAGCACATCGTCGATGAGCTGGGCGACAGAATCCGGATCAAGGGCGTGGCAACCACCGGCTCGGGGCGTTATGTCGTCGGCGACTTTTTAAATGCCGATTTAATCATCGATGAAATCACGGCCCACGCCAGAGGCGCGGTCGAAATGGACCCGCAGGTGGACACCATTTTTGAAATCGGCGGCCAGGATGCCAAATACATCTCGCTCGTCAATGCCAACCCGCTGGATTTCGATATGAACAAAGTTTGCGCTGCCGGCACCGGCAGCTTCCTGCACGAACTGGCCAATAAATACGGTATCAATATCGTCGGCGAGTTCCAGGATATCGCTCTTTCGGCTGCTGCCCCGGTCAGGTTGACCGATCGCTGCACGGTTTTCATGGAGTCCGACCTGGTCGCCTATTACCAGCGGGGGGCCAGCCGCGAAAACCTGATGGCCGGGCTGTGTTATGCCATTGTCCACAATTATCTGAATCGGGTGGTCGGCAAAAGAAAAATCGGACAGCGCATCATGTTTTTAGGCGGCCCCTCTTTGAATAAAGGCGTTGTGGCGGCCTTTGAAAACGTGCTGGGCCGCGGCCTGCTGGTTCCGCCGCACCGTGAGGTGCTCGGTGCTTATGGCGCGGCCATTGCGGTTCAGGAAAAAATGAAGACTGAAAACATCTCCTGCAGCACTTTCAGGGGAATGCCCGGTGCCATCAACGATCGCATGAACTTTACCGAAAAAGTGTGCCGTGTCGATCCCGGCTGCCACAACCAATGCAAGCTCAAAATTTATAAGTTCGACAACCGGCGCAGTATCTGGGGCGGTGAATGCGGCCGTCACGAATTGGCCCGCAGTCAGAACAAAAGAAAAGAAGATTTTTTCAAGCGCCGGCGCATGCTGTGGGAAACCCACATGGCCGGGGCGTATACAACGCTGGATGACCAACCGTTACTGCAAATCGACGGCCGCCCGACAATCGGGATGCAGCGGGCGCTTTACGGTCACCATACCGCGGTTCTCTGGGCCCATTTTTTCGAGCACCTCGGATTTCGGCTGGTGCTCACCCCGCCCACCAACGCCCATATCTCGAAAAAAGGCGTCGAGCGG
Source organism: uncultured Desulfobacterales bacterium (assembly GCA_964545505.1). Lineage (GTDB taxonomy): Bacteria > Desulfobacterota > Desulfobacteria > Desulfobacterales > JAHEIW01 > JAHEIW01. The sequence goes on from CAZJHF010000200.1 coordinate 5,418, forward strand.
GCCGTGGACGGCGTCTGCTATCCGGTAAAAGTTTCCTATGGCCACATCGCCCGGCTGGCCGGCAACACAAAATACCTGTTCATTCCCAGCCTGATCAAAATGTCGACACCCAGGCCTTCTGAAACCGGATATTACTGCCCCATGGTTCAAAGCAACGGTTATATGGTGCGCACGGCATTCGACCTGGATCCGGCCGCGATTATAAATCCGGTTGTGCATCTCAAGTATAGCCCCGACATGCTGGCCGTAGAGTTATATCAGCAAATCGGGGATCGCCTGAAATGTTCCCGGCGTGCGATCAAAGCGTCTTTGTGCTATGCCCTCGGACGCCAGCAACAATTTGTGGCCGACATGCTGCAGCAGGGCAAACGCATTCTTCAAAAAATAGATCCCCGCTCACCGCTGCTGATCGTCACCGGCCGCCCGTACAATCTTTATGATGACCGCTTGAATTTAAGGCTCGGTCAAAAGCTGGCCAAAATCGGAATGACGGCCCTGCCGATGGATTTTATCGATGCCGCATCCGTAAACCTGACCGAATTTCCATCCATGTTCTGGGGGCTGGGTGCCCAGATCCTCAAAACGGCCAAGTTCATCGCCGCGACTGATAATGCTTTTGGATTGCATCTGACGAATTTTGGCTGTGGTGCGGATTCATTCATCGAGCACTTTTATAAATCCGTCATGGCGGACAAGCCCTACCTGATCCTCGAGCTGGATGAGCACAGTGCCGCCGCCGGTGTGATGACGCGCATTGAAGCTTATAAGAACGTGATCGAAAACAGCATGAAAAAATCGCAACCTCATACGCAACTCCAGATAATCAACGAGTAGAGGTAAATAAAATGAAATCTACAAATCAAAATGACCCGGGTTCGCCGGCAGAAACCATTGGCAAATTTCGAATGCGGGACAAAACCGTCCTCATTCCCGAGATGAACCGTATCGGAGCGAACTTGATAGCGGCCACCTTCAGAAGTTTCGGTATTAACGCCCGGGTGCTGGCAACTTACAAAGGGCTCGATATCGGGAAAGAATATACTTCCGGCAAAGAATGCTTCCCCTGCCAGATTACACTCGGCGACATTTTACTTTTTCTAAAAACCGAACAACAGAAACAGGGCGCCGCCTTTGATCCGCAAAACTATCTGTATTTTTTGCCTGAATCCGACGGGCCCTGCCGGTTCGGCATGTATAACAAATATCAGCGCATGGTACTGGATTCGTTTACCGGGTTGGACCGGGTTAAGATCGTATCGATCACAACCAAGGACAGCTATTCGCTTGACGGGTTAATCGAACACAGCCGGATGCTTGATTTCCGGAAAGCCAGCTATATTGCCATCATCGTGGCCGACATCATCGAGCGGCTCTTGTGGCGTATCCGACCCTACGAAAAGAAAGCAGGCATCACCGATGCCTTTATCGACCGCTGCTTGTTTGGCATGCAAGCCATTTTTGAAACGCATGCCGCCGCCGGTGCCTTCAATAGGATCCTGGACAAACTCGGAGAAATGGTCCGGGAAGGCAAAACCCTTATCGATCCTACCATCCCTGCCAAGCCCTTGATCGGCATTGTCGGAGAAATCTTTTTGCGAATGCATGTGCAGTCCAACCAGGATTTGATCCGGATTCTTGAAAGGCATGGTGCCGAGGTGGTCAATTCCTCACTGGCCGAATGGGTCAACTATATCAGCTACGAGCAGTTGAGAGAAAATAAAATCAATTTTCGTTTAAATCTCAGACAATTCAATTTTAAGCGTTTGAAAACCGATTTACAGAAGATGTTAAATTTCGGAAGCGAGCTTTTTTATCAGGAATTGAAACAAAAACAATTCTACCGCCGGGTTTCAAAATCCATCGATATCGAGCACGACCACAAGATGCACCATCTAAAACGCCTGCTCCACAAGGAAGACATTTTTACATTTGATGTGACCACCGAAACCTGTTTGAGCATCGCCGCCATTATGCAATTTGCAGATGAAGGCTACAACGGAGTTGTCAATGTTTACCCGTTTACGTGCATGCCCGGCATGACCACTTCGGCCATTGTCAAACCCGTCATGAACAAACGCCGGGTTCCTT
>CAZJHF010000201.1:0-7477 GCA_964545505.1 uncultured Desulfobacterales bacterium
ATTTTGGTTCCAGATGGTCTCATAATACGCAACATATGTATTATAATGTGAGACTATTTTAATATATTTTTTTAGAACACCCTGTCAATCTCTTTTTGCCAGTATTATTCGTATTTAATTAATACGATCTATTATTATCTGATAATTTCCGCTTATTTTCTAAGAATAACGGTTAATTTGATAAATTTTCTTATATTTTCAAGATTTTTAAATCCAGGCCAGGGCGACCTCTCTAGCAGGTAAGTTTATCTAAACGTCTTGTAAAATGACGGGGAGTTTTGATAGGAATTCATTTCTTTTGCGCAAGGCCCATACAGCCGTTAGAGAAAGATCGTGCCAAGGTTAATACTGGTTGTTAATTCGACACTCAATTCTTTATTTTTATGGCCGGGATACGCTATCACAAGGCGGTAATTACCGCTTTCTTTTTCAAGGTCATCGATTTTAAAGTCACCATAGTTATTGGTCATCACTTTAACGGCGGCCTTTTTTGATCCTTTGCTCAATGTGACCTTGGCGCCCTCGGCACATTCATCTGAGGCCTTTAAGGCCACGCTGCCGGCGATGAAACACTTCGTGTAGCGATATAAATTCTGATAATAGACCCGCGGGACCGTGTTGTATTGCGGCATATAGACTTCCAGGGACTCGGACTTTTTGACCTTCTGCATCATGGAATCTTCGACAAAATTTACACGCAGGGCTCCGGTTGGACAGGCCTGAACGCATCTCGGCTGTGCCCATCCCGTTTCCAAAAGATGCACACAAAATGTGCATTTTTGGGGCAAGGCCGTTTCGGCATTCCACCAGATCACATCGTAAGGGCAAGTCTCCACAATATTCTTCTGGCCGATCGCTTTTTCTGGATCTATCAGGACAATACCGTCCTCGCGTTTATAAACCGCCCCGCCTTTCGATTTCTTTATGCAAGGCGCCTCATCACAATGCATACAGGCAACAGGCAGGTAAGCAACATCCACTTTCGGGTACTGCCCTCTCTCTGCCCGATTGATATTTATCCATCTTTGACCGTGCCGGGGTTGAGCCGCAGAAAAAGGTGTAAAATCATTTTCAAAAAATTCGTCTTTGCAGGCCAGAAAACAGTTATTGCAATCGTGACATTTGGCCACATCGATGATCAGGTTCCACTTTTTCACTTTATATGCTTCTCCCCCTTCCATTTTTCTATTTGAATGAGGCACGAATTTGGTGCCATGCCGCAGGCGTTCTTGGAGATATAGCGCCCCGGGGTTAAAAGATTAATGCATCCGCTGCGGTCAGCTGATTCTCCAGGCTTGCCGACCGGGTCATAATCCGCACAGGATTCATATGAATGAACCGTTCCGGGCGGAACCCGCTCGGTGACCTGCGCCGCACAAATGACAGCACCGCGATCGTTGAATGCCCTGACAAGGTCAGACTGCTTGATTCCCCGTTGGGCGGCATCGTTTGAGTTAATCCGAATGATCCAGTAATAGTAACCGTCCTCTTTAAGTACCCGATGATCCGGGATCTCGTTTATCCAGCTTTCTTTGCCATCACCCATGGTGTGAAAACTGAACCGGGGATGCGGTGAAATCAATTGCAGGGGGTACTTTTTATAGATCTTGCTGCTGTGATGCCCTTCCCATGAAAGCCGGTATTTGGGTATCAGGGGCCTTTCTTCATCTGAGGGATCAAATTTTTTGAGGCTGGAAGACTCAAATTCAATTAAACCTGAAGTCGTCTGAAGACCTTTGCCGAACTCCTCCTGAGACTCAGGATGGGGACCCCAATCCGGTGTGTCCCTTTTTCTATCTTCGGCGAACCATCTCAGTGCCGGCGTTGACGTATAATCCTCGGACAATGGAACCACAAAATAGCCCTTTTTAAAAAATTCGTCCCAGGAAATATATTTCGGCAGATCACTGCTATCAAACACACGTTTGACCCAGTCGAGTTCCGTAAGGCCACCTTCGGTGTACACATCATAAAACCCCAGTTTGCCTGCCAGAAAGGCAAAAATTTCGTAGTCGGATTTAGATTCTCCCAGGGGCTCGATGCATTGTTTCTGCAAACTGATGACCCGGTGATTAACCTGGCAGGTGGAATCAGCGATGTAACCATGACAGCCGGCGAATTCGCTAATGTCCCAGCGTTCAAAATTTGTACAGGCCGGCAATATGATATCGGCAAACTTGGTTTCGCCTTCAAACCAGATCGATTGATTGACCACAAAAGGCAATCTTTCGGTCCGATAGGCCTTTACGTACCGATTGGTTTCATTCATGGTGCCGATAAACGAGCCGCCATAGCGATAATACATCTGAATTTCAGGATAACCATCAGCCGGATACTTATACTTGTGGAACTGCGCTTCAATCGACTGGCCGCAAAATCCCTTCCCGCGCCATTCATATTTTCCATTCAGGATACATTCCGGAATCTTAAGCCGGGGTATGTGCTGCCCCATAGGCGTGTTAATGCTGGAGCGGGTGGGCTGTTTGTGCATGCGATAGACCCAACGGAAACCGGCGGCTGTGTTGTCCACATCGCCGGACATTCCCCCTTCGGTGTATCCGGGAAAAAGAAAATCCGAGTTGTGGGGTGCCCCCTGGGTCGTGCCCCAAATATTGATTCCCGGTTTACCCAGACCCTGCATGGCCTGCAAACTGATCATCAGGCGGGCCCAGTCTCCACCGGTGGCGGATCGGCAGGCACCTCCCCAACCGCCCAGGCCGCCGGCGGCCAGCATGGTCTTTTTGGTTCCCCATTCCCGCGCCAGGGCTCTAATTTCTCTGGCCGGGATGGTGCTCTCTTTTTCGGCCCATTCAGGTGTCTTGGGAATACCGTCTTCTTTGCCCAAAATATAATCTTTCCATTTATCAAAACCGGTTGTTCGATTCTGAATATATTCTTTGTCATAAAGATCTTCAGTTAACCAGACGTACGCAATGGCACAGGCCATCGCATTGCCGGTGTCCGGTCTTGGGGCAAACCATTTGTCGGCAAACAGACCGGCCGTATGGTTATAGAAAGGGTCGATAAAGATCATTTTAACCCCGAGCTCTTTCAGCCAAAACCGCCGGCAGGTACTCTCGAACGCAGAATAGATCCCGTGGGTTGTCTCGGGATCGCTCGACCAGAATACGATCAATTCGGTATGCTTGAGCGCATCTTCCAGCAGGTCATACTGCTCGGGGATACCCAATCTGTGGCTGAAACCCCATTGATGCATCCCCCCCCAGTGCCATCCTTCCCAGCTATCGGGATTGTGGTCCGCATAAGTATAGCCGATAAGATTCATGAATCGAAAATAGGCGCTGTGGCGGTAACCCATGTGCCCCCATAGATGATGAGACCCTGCCGTAGACAGGATAGCTGCCGGACCATATTCCCGTTTAATTCTCTTAATCTCACCGGCAACAATGTCCCCGGCCTCATCCCAGCTGATCTGCTCGTATTCAGATTCCCCTCGCTTGGTGCAATTGCGTTTCCCGTCAGGATCGAAGTCGACGCGCTTGAGAGGATGCAATAACCGGGTCGGTGAATAAGTCATTGAACGCCAGGCAAACGAATAGGGTGAAAGTGTGGTCCGCCGGGGTGGAGAAAACTTCTTGCCTCTTGCACGTAAAACCCAGGAGGGTGCGTCACTGTCATCAAATTCCATGGGTGTGATACGAATGATGCGACCATCCTTGACATAAACAAAAACCGGCCCCCCCGTGGTTCCATTCGTCAATTTCTCTATCTCTGGCATGCTATTTCCTTTTCTTGGACCGAATTTAGCAAATATCCAAGCGCTCCAATATAAAAAAAATTGGTAGCATTTCGATTATACTGAGTCAACGGTTTAAATATGAGGTTTTAGAGGAAGCGTTTAATTCAGATAGGCTAAAGGTGATTTATAAAAATATTTTGATTACAACGACAATGAGCAGCGCAACAGGATAATAACTCGCCTTGTTAAAAAGAATCATCGCGTGGGAGCTTTCTTCGGTTTGATAAAGTTTGATGGTGGGAAGCAAAAGAAAATAAAGCCCCACAGAAGCGAATGCCAGAATAAAGGGAAGCCCAAAGGTGATATTGGACAGTATCAGTAAAGTTCCTGAAAAAATGACCGTCAGGATAATTGAGCCGAAAATAATAATATTGGTTTTTTCCGGTCCCAAACGGATCGGAACGGTCCGGGCCTTTAAACGCACATCTTCTTCAATATCGCTCCAATCATTGGGAACATTCTGGCCGCCGATTTCCCAGAAAAACATGAGCAAAAATAAAACAATCAAATATGAAATAGAAGGATTTGAATCGACCGCAAACACCGCTGCGATCGGGCCGGCGGTTTTAACAACGCCACTGATGAACGTGCGCGAGGGACTGATGTTCCACATCAGGCAATAGATGGTTTCCAGTATACAGCCGCCAATGAAAATCAAAACACATACCGGGTTTAAAAGGTAAGCACCGATTAGAGCCAGAAGCGCCCAGGCAAGCGCCCAGGCAAGCCCTTCTTTAAAGCTCAGGAGCCCCCGCGCCATCGGGTGCCGCACAAGCTGCGCATCGAGATCCTCACAATCATCAAATCCCCGCAAGTTCTTCTGTTGCAGCTTCTTTTTATCGGACCGGTAACCCACAACATCATTGAGGGCGTAAACAGCCGTATAGCCCGCAAAGACGGTAATCAGCCCCAAACCGATGATCTTAATTGAAGGAAAATAACCCAGCCACAGCAATGAAGCCAGGGCCGCCGTACACATATCCAGCAACCCATGAGGTGTTCGCGAGAGCGCCCAGAAAAGCTTCAGGCGGGCAAAGCCCGTAAAATCATACTGGCACGTGGTTTCGGCCATTGACTTCATCCTTCTTGCAGCTTGCAATCCTGATCCCATTCGGGACAGGCAGATTTCATTTCGGATGTGTATTTTTCCATGCATTCACCGCATTCCATGTCGAAATTGGGAACATCCCCGTATTTTTCCTTAATCTCCTCGGGTGACAGCACGGTCAATTCGGTACACCCGCATTGCGGGCAGGCGGTTTTAATCTGATAATCTTTTCGAGCCATCTAACTCCTCCTTTTTTTTAAGATCCGGCTGTGCGGATTACTTGAATTGATCCTTCAGCCAATCGTCGAATTCCTTTTCACTTAAAATTTTTTCTTCAAGCAACACGTCGCGAACGGTTCGGCCGGATTCATGGGCCTTTTTGGAAACCGCGGCGGCCTTGTCGTAACCGATCTTTGGAACCAGTCCGGTGGCCAGCGCCAGGCTTTTCTCAATATAGCCCGCACAGGTTTCCGCGTTGGCGCTGATCCCGTCAATACATTTTTTCCCAAAAACATTCGCAGCCGATGCCAGCAGCTCAATGGATTGCAAAAGGTTGTAAGCCATAACCGGTAGCATCACGTTAAGCTCAAAATTGCCGGCCTGGCCCCCCATCATAATAGTGGTATCATTGCCCATCACCTGAGCGGCGACCTGAATAACGGCTTCGGGAATCACCGGATTGACTTTACCCGGCATAATCGAAGAACCCGGCTGCAATGATGGCAGGTTGATCTCGCCGAGGCCGCATCGGGGACCTGAAGCCAGCCAGCGGACATCGTTAGCAATTTTGACTAGGCTGACTGCCAGTGTTTTTAAAGCACCGCTGGTTTCCACGGCGGCATCCTGGGCTGCCTGGGCTTCAAAATGATTGGCCGCCTCCTGAAACGCAATTTTCGTTTCTTTGGAAAGCAAGGCAATAACCCTGGCGGCAAAATCCGGATGGACATTGACGCCGGTCCCCACTGCTGTACCGCCCAGTGCCAGCTCGCCAAGCCGCTCCTCGGCAGCAGATATCCTTTTAATACCCAGTTCGATCTGACGGGCATAGCCGGAGAACTCCTGACCCAGCAACATGGGAACCGCATCCTGCAAATGCGTACGGCCGATCTTGTGAATATCTGCAAATTTTTTGGCTTTCCTGGCAAGGGACTCAACGAGCAAGCTAAGCGCGGGGATAAGCTGTTCCCGGATAGTCATAAGAGCGGCAATATGGATCACCGAAGGGATCACATCATTGCTCGATTGGCCTAAATTGACATGGTCATTGGGATGGACCGGCGACTTGCTGCTTTTTTTCCCGCTCAAAATTTCATTGGCACGGCAGGCAACCACCTCATTCATATTCATGTTGCTTGAGGTGCCCGAGCCGGTTTGAAAAACGCTTACCACAAACTGGTCATCAAGTTGACCGTCAATGACCTCCTGGGCGGCGGCCGCAATCGCATCGGCCATTTTTGAATCCAGTAATCCCAGGTCCAGGTTTACCCTGGCGGCGCATTTTTTTAGCAGCGCCAGCGCACGAATAAAAGACACCGGAAGCTTTAAATCACCAATAGGAAAATTATCGGCCGCCCGTTGGGTTTGAGGCCCGTAATAAGCGGTCTCCGGAACCAGAACGGTTCCCATCGTATCCTTTTCTTTGCGATATTTCATAGTCTCTGGCCCCGGGTGGCACATTAGCGGGCCGGCATTCGTTCAATATTGGCTTTGAGCTGGGCGATTTCAATGCCGAGGCTGACACATTGCTCGCCTACTATACATTTTTCGGCATCCCCTTCTTCCAGGAAGGTCTTCAGCTCATGCCTGTCCTTTTTTAAATCCACCACCCAGGTGTTTTGATCCTTATCAAATTCAACGTTAACATCAATGCCACATTCGCCGATATCCGGATACAATGCGATAATCTTTTGGCATAGTTTTTCTTTATCAATCATGATCGTTCTCCTTTTATCACAACCTCTTTGCAGAGGGAATAGGTTTTTGTTATAAACAGATTTAGGTTTCAGGTGTCGGGTGTCAGGTGTAAGCAAACAGCCTCCTGAAGTTCATGATTCTTTACATCATCCACTCCGTAATCCTGACACCTGAACACTGACACCTGAAACCTGCTTTTTACTGACGCCTGATTCCGACGGCCCGGCGCACGTTTTCAAGCACCGGTCCGGCTAACGTCCGGGCCCTGTTAGCCCCTTCGTGTAAAATACGGTCCAGGTGATTTTTATCATCCAGCAATTTATAGTAGGTGTCTCGGCGGTCGCCGAAAAATTCATTGAGCAATTCAAAAAGTTCCTGCTTTATTTCACTGTAGGCCAATCCCCCGCTGAGATAGGCGCTACGCCTGGACGCGATGGTCTCCGATGGCGCGAAATATTTGAATATGCTAAACACGTTGCATTCATCCGGATTTTTCGGATCCTCCGGGCGCCTGGAATCCGTTACGATTCGCATCACCTGTTTTCGCAGGGCTTTGGCATCGCTAAAAATCGGGATGGTGTTATGGTAATTTTTGCTCATTTTGCGGCCGTCGATGCCGGGGATGGTCATCACCGTTTCCTGGATAAGCGGTTCGGGCACTGTCAACACCTCTCCGCAGGTATTGATTACGGCAAGGGCAATATCGCGGGCAATTTCAACATGCTGCCTTTGATCCTGGCCGACGGGCACGAAAT
>CAZJHF010000202.1:0-7454 GCA_964545505.1 uncultured Desulfobacterales bacterium
GGGCTTGCCGATCTTACCGCATCTACTGTGTTAGATGCCGTTCCGCATAGTACACTATAGCGAAACGACATCTGCCTTGTAGCTGCGGCAACCTCGACAATCGCTCAACATAGAATCTAAGGTGAGCGTTTCAACTTCTAATAATAAAATGTGAAATGCTCGACTTAGATAAAGAAAAAGTTATGAAAACTCAAAAATCATCACGCTTCAGGAAATTGGCATTCATCATCGTGGCCTTAGCAGGTATGGGGGTGGTGGTAAATGGAATTGTTAGCGCCGATGCGTTCGGGACCGTTCAGAAACCCAAAACTCCGGTGGTTACAACCGTCGCACAGAACACAATCGAAACAACCGAATCTCAGGAGAAAACATCGCCATCCGAAAGTCAGCCTTCGGAATCTGAAGCAGAAGAAAAAAAAGAATCATCCGCACCCCCCAAAAAATCATTTAAGAAATTTCGCCCATCAGAGCGAATTGAAGCCGAGCAGGCAGTTGATTTTCCGTATGATATATAGTGTGGCGCCCCGCCATCTATTTACAAGACATGGATTGATCATTTCAATCATCTTATTGAGGACTAAAGGTGTCAGGTTTCGGGTGTCAGGTGTCAGATGATAAATTACAGATGACAGAAAAATGCCTGCTATTTGTCTTTTATTATGGGTTAACTGGGCTCTGCCCTTTTCAATTTCCTGACACCTGAAACCTTAAGCTATGGATCATACATTTAACAAATATGGAAATATGCCATGAAGCGAGATTTTCCGTTTTCGTTTGAATTCATCTACCAGGTGTTTTCTTTGATTGTCATTGTCATTATTGTGCATGCCATTTATGTGGCGGTCATACGGCCTAAAGCCGATGCCATTTTGGCCAAACAGGCCATCGCGATGGCCGAAGACAAATCACAGGTCATGGAACGCTCGGTGTTCGTTATAGTCCGTGATTATGAGCAGGAAGCCTGTTTTATTCTGATGTTCTGGGCGATGGCCATTATGGGGTACAAGGCTTTCAGAACGTCCCGCCAGCGGGCATTACTGCAAATGGATCTGATTCCGGTGGCAGAAGGCGAGCGCATTTTGCCGGAGGATACCCGGGATGTATCCCGGCAGATTCAGGCGCTGCCCGCTCAGCAGCGCGACGCTCTGGTACCCCGGGCATTGCTGTCCGGATTGCAGCGATTCAGCACCACTCGCAATATTCAGGATGTTGCCAGCGCCACGCGTGCTTATTGCGATTCGGAAGCCGAACGCCTGGAATCCGAATTGTCCATGATTCGCTATATTGCCTGGGCCATCCCGTCTGTCGGCTTTATTGGAACCGTGCGGGGTATCGGCGACGCGCTGGGTCAGGCGCATAAGGCCATCGAAGGCGATATTTTTGATGTGACGCGCAGCCTGGGCGTCGCTTTTAATTCAACTCTGATTGCGCTGCTTATCAGTATCGGTCTGATGTTTCTGCTACATCAGTTGCAGCAGATGCAGGAGCATTATGTCCTGGATGCGGAAACCTATTGTGATGAAAACCTGATCAGTCATCTGTATGTCAAGTAACGGCGGTTGTGACCGCCGGGTTCAAGGGTTACAAGGTTCAGCGTTCCCGGTTGTGATCATTGGCTGCTGGCGGCTGATTACTGGCTTCTGGCAAACCATCACAAGCTTCAGGCCAGTAGCCAGCGTACTAAACCTTGAAACTTGTGAACCTTAGAAAAGAAAGTAGCCCTTATGAGCGTGCTAGGACTAGAACTGAGCGATGCCGGTATTATTGTTGCCGGCGCTGATCCACCCGGGCTGTTAAAAGTCGATGGCGACAGCGTGGAGAGCCCCGGATTCGCTCTACCCGAAAAAAAACGGTTGACGGTTGGCGCTGCCGCTGAGAGAAAAGCACATCTTTACCCCCGGCAAATCCTCAACCAATTCTGGGACCAGCTAAACACCGAGCCGCTGGAACAGACCAACCCGTTTGCACACAATCATGCTGAGATCGCCTATGAGCACTTTGCCAGTATCTGGCAGCGTATCCGGCAGCACGGGGACGAAATGGTTGTAGCTGTGCCGGGTTTTTATACGCGCGCTCATTTAGGGTTAATTCTGGGCATCACGAATGAATTGGGCATCCGTGTAAAAGGCTTTACCCCTATCGCCATAGCCACGGTGCCGGATCATTTACCGCAGGGATTATGGCTACACCTGGATTTACATTTGCACCGTTTTGAAGTCACCCATCTGCAGCGGACAGATCAGCTCAGCCGCGAAGAATCCGTTTCTGCGGAAGGCAGTGGCTTGAGCACATTATACCGCAGGTGGGTAGATGCCATCGCTGAAGAATTTGTGCGCCACACCCGCTTTGATCCATTGCACCGGGCCGCCACCGAGCAGGAGCTGTACGATCGTTTGCCCGGCATTCTGGCACAGCTCAATCAACATGCAAGTGTCCAATTTGAAATGACCGGTGGCTCCAAAGTCTATCACGTTACACTGACAAGGGAGCTCTTTGGCAACATGGCCAAGCCTGTCGCGCAAGAAATCCGTCGTCTGATTGCTGATTTATGCAATCGCTATGACCCGGGTGCGTCCGGACGGGTGCTGCTGCTTACAGATCGTTTTGCCCGCCTGCCGGGCGTTAAACATATGATGGGCGGAATTGAAAATTGTACAATGATGACGCTGCCGGCCGGATCCGGTGCCCTTGGCGCCTTACGATTTTACGACACCCTGAGTCAGCAAAGCGACAACCGCAGCGCACCATTTCTAACCACCCGGCGGTTACCGCTGAAACAAAGCCCAGCGGTAGAAGCAACACGTCAACCGCTACCCGCACGACAGCGACCGACCCATATTTTGTACCGCAATCTGGCCTATCCGATTGGGGAAACGCCCTTAACCATCGGTCTTGCAGGCGTTAAGGATGCATCCGGCATTCAGATCAGGGGTCAGGTTGCCGGGGTTTCCCGCAAACATTGCTCGGTTCAACTGCACGATAATCAAATCACTTTAAATGATCACAGCACTTACGGCACCTACGTAAACGAAAATCCGGTCGCCGGAAAAGCGGAGCTGGAGCTGGGCCAGGTTATTCGCGTTGGCACACCGGGTGAAAAACTAAAACTGATCGCATGTCTGGATACAGCAACCCATGAAACGTAGAGCTGTCAACGTATTCAATTTATCGTTTCTGGATATCATTACCTGCGGGCTGGGCGCGGTTATCCTTTTGTTTGTGCTGGTCAATGCCAAAAGTGCCGCGCAACGGGATTCAATCACATCGGATTTTCGTGCCGAGGCTGAGCGCGTGGAGCAGGAGGTTCTCGCAGCCAAAAAGGATCTGGTTCTGGCCCGCAATTCCCTGGAGCAGACGCAGGCAAAACTGGTGCGTACCGAAGGTCTGTCCCGCCAGATCATTGAAATACTGGAACAAAAAAAAATTGAGCTGTCCGATCGACAGGATGACACCCTGTCCACCCAGGAACATGTCAACAAATTAAAAGCGGATCTGAAATCAATTGAGGAAGAGCTCAAGCGCCTGCGGGCCGGCGCCAAAACCCAGGATGATCAGGGCACCCGCTTGCGAAAATTTCCGGGACAGGGCGATCGTCAATATTTAACGGATCTGAAAATGGGCGGGCGGCGGATATTTATCCTGGTGGATGCCTCAGCCAGCATGCTGGATGATACAGTGGTGGGCATCATCCGCAGACGCAACCTGAGCAGCAAAGAAAAGCTAAAATCTGCCAAATGGCGCCGGGCGGTCGCAACGGTCAACTGGCTGACCACACAGCTACCGTCAACAAGCCAGTTTCAGATATACGCCTTTAACGAAAATGCCCGCCCGTTGCTCGAAGGCACCGCCGGAACCTGGCTGGACGCCGGTAATGTGGACCAGCTCAACCAGGCTGCCGACAGGATCCGCAGCGTTGTACCGGAAAAGGGGACGAGTCTTTTAAACGCCATCACGGCTCTGCGTAAGATGAAGCCCGCCCCGGATAACATATTTTTACTGACCGACGGGCTGCCAACGATGGGAGCGAGCAAACCCTGGCGCAAACGGGTGTCCAGTGATAAACGATTGAGTCTGTTCAATGCCGCCATCAAGGAATTCCCAAAAGCACCGGTAAACATTATTTTGTACCCGATGGAAGGCGACCCCCTGGCGGCTGATGCCTATTGGCGTCTGGCAAAACGCACACGCGGCTCCTTTCTCTCGCCATCAAAGGATTGGCCTTAGAGGATTTCGGATGGTGGAATGCGGAATACGGAATTAAAAACAGAAAACCAGCACGCTAAGTTTTAACCTGCAACCCTTGAATCGCAATGATCCCCATGAGACATTGCGTCTTGAACGATGAAAAAAAAACGAAGAGACATCCAAATTTTTAGCCTATCTTTTCTGGATTGCATCTGCTGCGGATTCGGAGCGGTAATTCTGCTGTTTGTGTTATCCAAATTTGCCGAGCCGTTGATTATTGAAGAGGTAAAAGAAGATCTGGACGCCAAAATCGTGCGGCTGGAAGAGGAATTGGTGGAAATCCGGGGCGAAACTGCCATATTGAACCGTGATTTGACAGCTAAAAAACAGCAGCTGTCGAAAGAAAAGATCCGGCTTGCGCGCCTGCAAGGTGATTTTTCCAAAATCAAAGGCCAGTTTGCGGCATCAAAAGATACCGCCCAGGTCCAAAATATTATCGAGGGTCAACTGGCGCGCGCCATGCAGGAATTAACCGAAGAGATGCGGCGCCTGCTTAAGCAGCAACCCCGTAAAATCGAAAGCGCCATCGGCGGTATTCCAGTGGACAGCGAATATATCATATTTATCATTGACACATCAGGCAGTATGCAGCGTAATGCCTGGTCCCTGGTGCGACGAAAACTAAGAGAAACCCTGAATGTATACCCGAAAGTCAAAGGTATTCAGATCATGAATGATATGGGCGAATACATGTTTTCGCAATACCGGGGCAAGTGGATTCCCGACACGCCGCCCCGCCGGCGGGCCATCATTTCACGGCTGAGCTCATGGCAGGCCTTCAGCAATTCTAGCCCGGTTGAAGGCATCACGGCCGCCATCCGAACCTTTTATGCAACCGATAAAAAAATCAGCCTGTATGTTTTCGGTGATGAATTCAGTGGTCCGCGGATTCAACCGGTTGTCGACGCTGTGGATCGCATCAACAAACGCACTAGAGACGGCTCTCGGCGGGTTCGCATACATGCCGTCGGTTTTCCGGTGGTCATGACAAAGACGCGTATGCGAGGCAATACGGGGGAACGTTTTGCGACGTTGATGCGCATTTTGTGCTATAAAAACGGCGGCACTTTTGTGGGATTGAACAGTACGCGTCCCTAGCAAGGTTCTGGGTTGCGAGGTTCAGGGTTCAGGGTTCAAGGTTTACAAAATTAGTGTTCTGCTATTCTTCTTTTTCCTGCTGCTATTTAACCTCTGAACCTTTGAACGCTGAACCTTTGAACCGGTCGACTGAAACCCGAAATTCATCATAAGATAGAAATTTTAGATAACAAACGCCGTGCAAAATATGCAAATTAGATGCCCCAAATGCAACCAACAGTTGCCGGAAGTCGAAACGCTCAATTATCGTTTTTGCCCCCATTGCGGTGCCGAAATCGACACCAAGCCCCGGCCACTCGACGAAGCCTTTTTGACCATACCCCCGGATTTGCCGCCAATGCCGGTAGACGCTGAGCCAAAAGATCCCGGCCTTGCTCCGGAAAAAACAACACCCGTAAACGGGCAGTTTAATGATCAAACCATCGCTCCGCAGCCCATCACCCCGGAAAAAAGGCCGCAAATCAGACCGCCGGCTGAACCCCCACCGCCCAGTTTCTTCCGAACCCTGCCCTCAGAGAATGATCCGCCGCCACCCATCCCCAAAAAACTGCAGGTTAAAAAGGCCGAACCCCCGCCACCAGCCCCACCCCAAAAAACGGCGACAAAAAACCATCAAAAGCGCATTATCGCTGTTTTGATTGTACTGGCTTTGGTAATTTTAATATTGGGCGGATTGTTTACCTTCTGATATCGTCCTCGTCGTCGTACTCGATATTTGACCGGTTAACGGAAACGACATGGAGAATCTGACAAGGCATCAGAAAAAAATCTGCGACGAGTTGGCCGGGTTTTTTTAAGTCTCACCGACGGTATACTTCTGGATAAAGCGATTCAATTTCATCCGCTGTTCGGATGTCAATTTCCCAAACTCCAAACCGATTTGACGCATTTTGACACTGCTGAAACTGAATTCACTCTCTATTTCAAAATCAGATATCTTTTTAAACGGCACCTTGTCCATATAAAGACCCTGACGGCCCAGAATGATCTTTAGCTCCTTGGCATTTTCAAGCTTTTCATTGCTGTCAATATATCGAAACGATAGGCCCCGGATACTGATATCTTTAATCTGGCCCAGTCTACTTTCCTGTTCAACCAGCGCTGCAAATGCACCTTCGGCCGCCTTAAACCGTTTTTGCTGTCGCCGCTCCGCTGAGAATTTAACCTCTGGCATAATAAACACTCCGACTTCAGAAATAACAGAAGCTCTGCTTGGCACTCCGTTTTAGATTGTGATGGATCCGTCTTGGCCGGCGGGATGTTGTACCGTTTTCATTAGCGAAGGATGGGCCCCGAATCAAGAAAAAAAATCAAAAACAGCCGCCTTTTATAAGCGCTCAAAGGTCGCTCGCAAAGCGGTATCAATTTATCGTAAATTCTTTGCGTTATGCGCGGAATTCCGCTTGACAAAAGCGGCCATCCCTATTAATCAATATCCTTTTATATAAAAATGATAATGGTCGTCCACCAAGATTGGCGATCTAAAATGAGAAAATCTGATTGAAAGGAGATGAAAACAAATGGCTAATTTAATTCCACCTCATGGCGGAAAAGGACTGACCTGCTGCCTGCTCGAAGGCGCTGAGCTGGATGCTGAAAAGAAAAAGGCCGAGAGCCTTAAAAAGATTGCGGTTTCACCGCGAGAAAAGGGTGATTTGATCATGATGGGTATCGGCGGCTTCAGCCCGCTGACCGGTTTTATGACCAAAGCCGACTGGAAAGGCGTATGTGATAACTTTCTGATGGCCGACGGAACTTTTTGGCCCATTCCGGTGACCTTATCAGCTTCTAAAGAAGATGCGGAAGGCATCAGCGAAGGCACTGAGATTGCGCTTTATGATCCAGAAGGCGATGAGATCATGGCCACCATGACGGTCACCGAAAAATTTGAAATGACCGAGGCCGACAAAAAATACGAATGCGAAAAAGTTTATATGGGCGAAGGCACCGCCACCGCTGATGAGTTCTGGAAAATCGCCAAAGACGATCATCCGGGCGTTCAGATGGTCATGGACCAAAAAGATGTTAGCCTGGCCGGACCGGTCAAGGTGCTCACTGAAGCCGAATATCCCACCAAGTACGCCGGCGTTTACATGCGGCCGGAAGAATCC
>CAZJHF010000203.1:0-7425 GCA_964545505.1 uncultured Desulfobacterales bacterium
ACGAGAACGCGGTAAAGGGGGATTTGTCAGAGTCGACTGGGATGCGGCAGCCACCCTGATTGCCGCCTCTTTAATTCATACCATCAAAACCTATGGCCCTGACCGGATATTCGGCTTCACCCCGATTCCAGCCATGTCCATGGTCTGCTACGCATCAGGTGCGCGTTTTTTATCTCTCATCGGCGGTTCACTGATCAGCTTCTATGACTGGTACTGCGATTTGCCGCCGGCTTCCCCCCAAATCTGGGGGGAACAAACCGATGTACCCGAAAGTGCAGACTGGTATGAATCCACCTATATAATTGTCTGGGGATCCAACATCCCCATGACCCGCTCCCCGGATGCCCATTTTTTTACCGAAGTCAGATACCGGGGTACCAAAGTGGCCGCCGTGGCGCCGGATTACGCTGAGTACGTCAAATTTGCCGACACGTGGCTGCCGGCCAAAGCCGGCACCGATGCCGCCTTGGCCATGGCCATGACCCACATCATATTTAAAGAATTCTACATTGACCGGCAGGTTGATTATTTCATTGCTTACGCCAAAGCGTATACCGATCTGCCTTTTGCGGTTATTCTTGAAAAGCGTGATGACGGCACGATTGTACCTGACCGATTGCTTCGGGCATCCGATCTTGGCCGGGACATCAAAAACGCCGAATGGAAAACCGTGCTTTTTGATCAAACGTCGGAACGCTTTTGTGTACCCAACGGCAGTATCGGTTTCCGCTGGAGCGAAGAAGGCCGGTGGAACCTTAAACTGGAAGGTGAAGACCAGAAAATAGATCCCCGCTTAAGTTTGGCCGTGGTATCAGATAGCTGGCAAACGGTAACCTTACCGATTTTTGAACCGGACGGTGCTCGAACAACCACCGGTGTGGCACCCGTAAAAAAGATTGCATCATCTACGGGCGACCTGCTGGTGACCACTGTTTTTGATCTGATGGCGGCCCAGCTGGGCGTGGCCCGCCAAGAGGCGCCCATAGGAACGGCGGACTATCCCGCAGATTATGACGATCCCAAACCGTATACCCCTGCCTGGCAGGAAGCCATAACCGGGGTGCCCCGAGCGGATGTCATCCGTGTGGCCCGGGAATTTGCTGAAAATGCCGAAAAAACACGCGGCAAATCCATGATTTTTATGGGTGCCGGCATCAACCACTGGTACCACAGCGATATGATCTACCGCACCATTATAAACCTGACCACGCTGTGCGGCTGCCAAGGCGTCAACGGCGGCGGGTGGGCCCATTATGTCGGCCAGGAAAAAGTCCGTCCGCAGGCCGCCTGGTCCCAGCTGGCCTTTGCGCTTGATTGGCGACGTCCGCCCCGGCAACAAAACGGGACCTCATTTTACTATTTTATCACCGATCAATGGCGATACGATAACTTTAGTTCTGAATCCATCCTGTCGCCTACCTGCAAAAACCACCTACCCAAGCACATGGCCGATTATAACGCGATTGCAGCCCGCCTGGGCTGGCTGCCGTCTTATCCTCAATTTAACCAAAACCCGATTGACATAATCAAACAGGCTGTGGCGCATGGTGCGTCCTCCGATGAACAAATCATTGCTTATGTCGTTGAGAAACTGAAAAGTGGTGAGTTGCAGTTTGCCGTCGAAGATCCCGACAACCCGGTAAACTTTCCGCGCCTGCTGTTTTTGTGGCGGGCCAATCTGCTGGGTGCCAGCGGCAAAGGGCACGAATATTTCCTTAAGCACTTGTTGGGTGTTGAAAATGCCGTATTAAACGAAGACAGCCCGCTGCATCCCGAGGAGATCAAATGGCACGCCAAGGCCCCGGAAGGAAAGCTGGACCTGTTGGTGACCCTGGAGCTGCGCATGTCCACCAGCGCCATGTATGCCGACATCGCCCTACCGGCGGCCGGCTGGTATGAAATGCACGATCTGAGCACCACTGACATGCATCCCTTTATTCACCCGTTCAACCCCGCGATTGACCCACTGTGGGAGTCGCGCACCAATTGGGAGCAATTTAAAACCATTGCGGCCAAATTTTCCAAATTGGCTGCCGACCATCTGGGACCGCTTAAGGATCTTGTTGCCACACCGCTGCTGCATGACAGCCCCGGCGAAATCGCCCAGTCAGCCGTCAAAGACTGGCGCAAGGGTGAAACCGAACCGGTTCCGGGCAAAACGATGCCCGCCTTGACCGTTGTCAATCGTGATTATGCCAATACCTTTAAGATGATGACCGCTCTGGGACCGTTGGCCGCTGAGCCGGGCATCGGCTCTAAGGGAGTCATGTGGTCGGCCAAAGAAGAATATGCCGCCCTCAAAGAAATTTTGGGCACGGTGGCCGAACCGGGTATCAGTCGAGGAATGCCGTCGCTTGCAACTGCAAAGCAAATGGCGGAAACCATCCTGACTCTGGCTCCCGAAACCAATGGCGACGTGGCGATCAAGTCCTGGCAAGGTGTGGAAAAAAGAACCGGACTGTCGCTTCAGCATTTGAGCCTGCGCCGGCAGGGAGAAAAATATCGCTTCGAAGATTTAAATGCCCAACCGCGCAAGATCATCACTTCGCCTGTTTGGAGCGGTATCGAGTCGGATGAGCGCCGCTATTCACCCTTTGTGATCAATATCGAGGAAAAAGTGCCTTTTCGCACCCTGACCGGCCGCGCCCAGTTTTACCAGGACCACGAGTGGATGCGCGATTTTGGCGAGCAGCTGCCGCTATACAGGCCGCCGCTCGATATGCTGGCCATGGGGTCTACCGCTGTTGAGCGCGAAACCGGTAAGGAGCTAGTGCTCAATTATATAACCCCCCATTCCAAGTGGTCGATCCACAGCACCTACTCCGATACCCTGACGATGCTGACCCTTTTTCGAGGTGGCGAAGCCATCTGGATTAACGATGCGGATGCCAAAAAAATAGATATACGGGATAACGACTGGCTGGAGTGCTTCAACGTTAATGGGGTTGTAATGGCCAAAGCCGTTGTGAGCCCGCGCATCCCTTCTGGAAAGGCGTTCATGTATCATGCCCAGGAAAGACTGATCAATACACCCGGATCAAGACTGTCCGGGCAAAGGGGCGGCACGCACAACAGCGTGACCCGCATTATGGTTAAGCCCACGCACATGATTGGCGGTTACGCCCAACTTAGTTACGGGTTTAATTACTACGGGCCGATCGGCTCCCAACGGGACGAGGTCATCATCGTTCGCAAGGCAGGGGAGGTTGACTGGTATGAAGATTAAAGCACAGTATGCCATGATATTGAATCTGGATAAATGCATTGGCTGCCACACCTGCAGCATTCCATGCAAAAATGTGTGGACCAACCGCAAAGGGGCCGAATACATGTGGTTTAACAATGTAGAGTGCAAACCTGGTATCGGGTATCCCAAAAAATGGGAAAACCAGCAAGTCCACAAAGGCGGCTGGCAACTCAAAGGCAACAATCTGGCATTAAAGGCCGGCGGCCGGGTGCACAAAGGTCTCAACATTTTTCATAATCCCGATTTGCCGACGATTGACGAGTACTACGAGCCGTGGAGTTACGACTATGAGAAGCTTACCAGCAGTCCACGACGTCGTCATCAACCATCCATCCGCCCTAAATCGCTGCTGACGGGGGAAAATATCCAGCTGCGCTGGGGTCCGAATTGGGAGGACGATCTGGCGGGTGCATCGGAGACGAGCCCCGGCGACGTCAATTTCAGAGATCTGGACCATGCTATTTATTTACAGTTTCAAAAGGTCTTTATGTTTTATCTGCCGCGCCTGTGCGAACATTGTTTAAATCCTGCCTGTGTCGCCTCCTGCCCGTCCGGTGCGCTATATAAACGCGACGAAGACGGCATCGTTTTGGTTGACCAGGAGCGGTGCCGCGGCTGGCGCTACTGTGTGTCCGGTTGTCCTTATAAAAAAGTGTATTTCAATTGGAAAACGGGCCGCGCCGAAAAATGCATTTTCTGTTATCCACGGATCGAATCCGGTCAAACAACCCTGTGTGCCCACTCGTGTGTCGGGCGCATCCGCTATGTAGGCGTCGTCCTGTATGACGCGGATCGGATAGCAGAGACGGCAGCAACTGCAGTGGAGCAAAAGATCTACCGGGCTCATCTGGACCTGCTCCTTGATCCGCATGATTCAGAAATTCAAAAAGCGGCTGCCACAGACGGCATTGCCGCTAACGTGATGGATGCCGCCGTTCGGTCGCCGATTTTTAAACTCGCCAAGGCCTGGCAGCTCGCGCTGCCGCTTCACCCGGAATACCGAACACTTCCGATGGTCTGGTACGTGCCGCCGTTAAGCCCCATCAATGTTTTTGAACACGCCCAGAATGCATCGGATGAGATCGATCGCCTGCGCATCCCCATAAAGTACCTCGCCAATCTTCTGAGCGCCGGTGACCAGGAACCGGTGCGGTTGGCATTGAAGCGATTGATGGCAATCCGGCAATTCATGCGTGCGGTCCGCGTGGACCAAAAGCACGACGATCAAGTACTTCGCCGTGTCGATCTGTCGCCGGAAACAGCCCAAGAAATCTATCAATTATTGGCCCTGGCCCGCTACGAAGACCGTTTTGTGCTTCCGACCAGGGGCAGCGGAACCGAGGATGTTTATACCATGCAAGGCTGCTGTGGGTTTTCCGATACCGATTAGCCCACCATTGGGAGATAACAGATCATGCAGGAAGTTTCCAACAAGGTTTATAAAACAATGGCCATTTTGTTGCAGTACCCCAACAAGGACTTACTGCAATGTGTTCCCGAATTGGAATCTTACACGGGACTGATGCCGGCCGGCAAAGCGCAGCGGGTGATCGCAGAATTTCTGGGTTACCTAAAATCAGAGCCGATGCTGAAATTGCAGCAAAATTATACAGCGGCGTTTGACATGAACCCGTCGACCACATTGAACATGACCTATCATCTTTTTGGTGACGGAGAAAAAAGAGCCGGGATGATGGTTCGCCTTCAGCAGCGCTACCACGCCGCAGGCTATGATGGTCCGGCAAATGACCTGCCGGATTTTTTACCCTTGATGTTGGAATTTTTGGCCCTATGTCCCGACGCCTCAATGATGGATGTGTTTTGGCAATGTTGTGCCGGTCTTGATGGACTTGTCGAGCGGTTGCGGGAAATGGCGCGACCGTATGCGGATCTATTGGATCTGCTGGCTGATGATTACAAGCACCGGGCCATCGCATTCATACCGCAACCCCCAAACGGGGTGTCCCCGTCGATGAAAACGCCCCGTACTCAGACCCGACATCGGTCTTAAAAAAAAGATGGAGAGAGAAGTGCCATGAATCTTACCTACGAATTGGCCTTCACGGTTTTTCCATATCTGTGTTTGACTGTTTTTACCGTGGGGCATGCCTATCGCTATCTAACCGATCGCTATTCCTGGAATGTGCGATCCAGCGAGTTTCTCGAAAAAAACACACTCAATTACGGCTCTGTTCTGTTCCACTGGGGTATCCTGGGGACGCTTTTGGGCCATGCCGGGGGATTGGTGATCCCGCAAAGAGTTTTCGACCTGGTGGGCATCAGCAGTGAAGCACACCTTTCAATCGCTTATTGGTCGGGACTGCTGGTCGGTATCGCCGCGTTTGTTTGATCAGCGATCCTGTTGTGGCGTCGTCTAACCAACAAACGGGTCAAGGTCGCAGGCACCTCAAACGACATGATCACCATCAGCGGATTGGTGTTTGTCATCGGCCTCGGATTATACAACGTGGTTTTTGGCCATCACAACGTGCTGTATAGCGTGGCCCCTTGGATCAGGGGGATATTGACCTTCAGGCCCGATGCAAGCCCGATGCTCGATGTGCCGCTCAATTACAAGATTCATATTCTCAGCGCCCTGGCCTTGCTCGCTTTTTCGCCTTTCAGCCGGCTGGTGCACATCTGGAGCGCCCCTGTTTTTTATTTCGTCCGGCGGCGCATCGTATTCAGGCGAAATCCGGGAAATTCGCGCCGGATGGCAAAGATCAACTATTAAGGTGTTCACAGAAAGGAGTCCAAACATGAGTGCACAAAACGTCTGCTACGCGCAGTCAAGCAAGGAAAAAGCCCTTTTCTGGACCACATTGGCTTTTTTCGGCGGGTTTGCCGGTGTCTCTGCCTTTGGACCGATTGTATCCAAGCTAAAAGACGCCCTGGCGTTGAGCCCGTTTCTCATGGGTCTAATGGTGGCAAGTCCGGCACTCACCGGTTCACTGCTGCGGATTCCTTTCGGTGCCGTGGTAGATCGCATGGGCGGTAAAAAACCGGTTTTGATCCTGCTGGGACTGGCGGCACTGGGTATTGCCGGGATCACCATCCTTTTTTATCGGTATCCGGTACTGCAACCGAGCCAATACCCGCTGTTTCTTTTCTTTGGTATTCTGTGCGGCTCGGGTATTGCCGTATTTTCGGTCGGCATCCCCACGGTCTCTTACTGGTATCCGCAGAAAATTCAGGGTTCGGCGCTGGCGATTTATGCCGGATTGGGCAACCTGGCCCCGGGTTTATTTGCCCTCCTACTGCCGTTTCTCGTGGTTTCGATTGGATTCACCGTGTCCTACGTTATCTGGTTTGCCATGCTGGCGGTGCTTGTGGTGGTTGTGTTTGTCTTTATGAAGGATGCGCCCTATTTTCAATACCGAGAAATGGGAATGGAGATTGACCCGGAGGCGCTGCTTCTTGCCTGTGGTGAAGAACTCATTCCCTCGGGCACGGCCATACAATCGCTCAAAACAGCCGGTTCGGACTGGCGCACATGGATTCTGACCTTCTTTTATTTCATCACTTTCGGTGGCTTCATTGCGCTGACGGTTTGGTTTCCAACTTACTGGGCCCAGTATCACCAATTCAGCCTGGTGAAAGCCGGTGGCCTGACAGCCCTTTATTCGCTGTCGGCAAGCCTGCTCAGGGTAGCTGGCGGCTACGTATCCGATCGTTTGGGCGGTGAAAAGGTCACGTTATACGGTTTTTTGGTCCTGGCTGCCGGGGCATTGCTGATGTTAATGGCCGCCCAATCGCTGGGATTGGCGTTGGCAGGTGAGATGTTGCTGGCCCTGGGTATGGGATTTGCCAATTCTGCCGTATTCAAGCTGGTGCCCAAATACAGTCCCGCTGCAGTCGGCGGTGCTGCCGGCATCGTCGGTGGGCTCGGCGCATTCGGCGGATTTGTCATTCCGCCTTTTATGGGACTTTTCGTTAAAATGAGCGGCCAGCCAGGTTTCGCATATGGATTTGCGGTCTTTTTAATCTTGGCTTTCTTGGCCTTGCTACTTCTCGTGGTTTTAAACCGCTTCGCCTTGGCTGAAACCAAAGTGGTAGTGGCATCCCCGTAACTTCATTTTAAGACGGTTCATGCTGCGCATTTTGCAATCAGATGTTTCCGACGGTTTTTCAAATAATGTTTGGGTTAAAAAAGGGAGGGCTATAAAATGCAAGCACGT